>DATNKC010000489.1:0-12871 GCA_035603615.1 Steroidobacteraceae bacterium
TTCGACCTTTTGCCACTCGCCGTCGTCCAACGTTTCATGATTTGGCGGCAAAGCCAAGCCAAGAACGCGGCAGTACTGGCCACACTGCGCGCATCGCACCTGAGTCTCTGCGACGTAGTAGGTGGATGAGCGTATGTTCGCGCTGGGTACTGGCATCGTTACTCTCTCGTGAGGTTGACCTTCCACCAGGTCGCGGAAGATGCGGTTTTCAGATAGCCGCGCAGGTCAGGCAATTGCTCGAGTTCCGAGGCCAGTACCGCCGTTTCGGTGACATGATGATCGGTAATGCTGCGTGAGCGGCGCGCGCCGCGGCTCGAGAAGGCGGATTCGCGATCCTTGCCACGCGAAATCTGCCTTCGGAGCACCTCCCGCTCGCCAATCAACCGAGAGGCAAATTGCGAGGTGCCGCCGTTTTCGCTAGCTGAGCACCTAAGAATTAAAGTGTTGCCGCAATTCTCTATTATCGCTTGAGCCTCGCCTCCATAGGCACTGGTTACTTGGGAAAGCGATTGCACCCCCAAGACGCAACGGCACCCAAATTTTCGCAGCCGCGCCAGCGCATCCTTCAAGCCCTCAATCGCACCCAACGCATCGAGTTCGTCGACGACGAACCACAGCCTCTGATCGCTCCCCTGGGGCTGGCTCATCGCCTCGAATATGGCGAGATGCATCCAAGTGGCGATCATCGAGCGCAATGCAGCGATTTGGCCGGCACTATAGGGAATAAAGAGCATGCTGGGATAGGTGCGATTCTTGATCCATTCGCGCACCGAAAAGAGCGTCGCGCGCTGATTCTGCACATACTCGAATGCGGCCATCGCGGAACCCGCCACCGAGCGAATCGATCCAAACATCCTGGCATTGTCTGGATCGAGAAACGGTTGTGCCGGGCTCCCTGCCACGAGCGGGCGAAGTTCGTCTGCCGAGGCAACCATCAGCAGACGCCACAGATCGGCGGGGTTGGCGGTGCCGAAAAAGCGGCAGCGACGAATGACCGCCGCCAGAAACGTGCGGGCATAGCCCCGCCACTCGCGTGCCGAGGGGTCGTCGCAATTTGGAATCAGTCCATTCGCCAACTGATCGACATCGAAGCTGTTCTTGATTTCCGCAAACAGGTCCCACTTTACCGACTGCGATTCGAACGGATTGAGAACGATGTCGCCGCGATACCGATCGTAGAAATGTTCCAGGTATCCCGAGTCAGGATCGGCAAACACGGCCCGATCGCCGCGCGCAATGGCAGACCCCAGCAATTCCCGAATCGCGGTGGTCTTGCCGGTGCCGGTGGTGCCGATCAGCTTGAAATGCTTGGATTCATCGCCCGGCGGAATCGCGACGCCGGCCAGCGTGAGCAATTCTGAGCGCGACTTCTTGCGGCGCGCAGTGTAGCGTTGCATCGGCGCCCCATCGGCGATCAACACGCCGCGCTTGTGAAACTCGCGGCCGCTCAGGCGCGCGCCGCGTGAAAGCAACCGTACGCCCAACGCGACACTCAACGTGAACACGGCTGTCAACACCACGGGATTCATTTGATCAGTACCCTTCGATCACGAAGTAATCGGCTTTGTCGCCATAGGTGGGCGCCTTGCGGTCCACGCGAACACACAGACGCCGCGAGTCTCCGCAGCGCCGCCAATCGATGCGGCCGCCTTCTTGTTCGAGCTTGGCGAGATTGGCCGCGAGTTCGTCCCGACGCGCGCGCAAGGTTGCGATTTCGGCGGCCGATGGCAGTGCCCACCGCGCGACGGCGATCGGCACTAAGGTACAAAGGATGGCGGCCGCCAGGCTCCAGGCGAGCCCGCGCAGTGCACCGGCACCCCTGATCTTCTGCAGCGCGCGGGTGGCGCGCGTCGCTTCCGCCGTGAGCGCCCGCAATTCCTCCACCAGCGTGCGCCGGATCTCGTCGCGAACCACACTGTCGAGGTCTTGCGTGTGTGCGCGCAACTTCTCCATCTGTCCCTCGGCCAATTTCTGATGGGCTTGCGCGCTCTCCATGAGCAGGCCCACCTTCATCGTCGCATCGTCGAGCATCGCTGAGCGTTCAGTCATGGTTCTCGTTTGCGCTCCGGCTGATACCAGATTTCCTTGATGAATCGTTCGTGACGCTCGACGCCGAATTGAATGACGACATCGATCAGCAGATAGAGCAGGCTCTTGATATCGCCGCGCGCCAGCTCGCGGCCGCCCTGATTCTGTTTCACCAACAGCATCAATTGCTCGAACGCCAGTTCGGCGCTGGTGGCATGCACGCTGGTGATGGATCCTGGATGCCCGGAATTGACGTTGCGTAGGTAGTCGAACGCCTCTTCGGCGCGCAATTCCGCCAATAGAATCCGGTCAGGCTTCATCCGCAGGCAGGATTCCAAGAGTTGCTTGGGTGTAACACGCGCCATGCCTTGATCGTCTTTGGAATAAAACAGGCGCACATGATTAGGATGACGATCCAGCACCAGCTCTTTCGCATCCTCGATGGTCACGAGCCTCTCGTCGCTTGGGATCTCGCGAATCAAGGCCTTAGTCCAGGTGGTCTTGCCGGAGCCGGTCGGCCCAGAAACCACGATATTCTTACGGCTACGCACGGCTAGGCGCATGAACGCCTCGAAATCGCCACGTTGCAGCAACGCCGTGAGTTCCTGTTCGACCGCGTCGAGCATTTTTCCCGCAGGTGTAGCGCGCCGAAAAATTCCGCGGCTTGCCAACTCCTCGATGCTCCAGACCTTTTCTGCGGGCCGGCGGATGGCAATCGCCACGCAACCTGCCGTGGTTGCCGGCGGCATGACGATCTGCACGCGCTCTCCCGTGGGGAGCGACGCCGACAACAGCGGCGAGGTCGAATCGATCCGCTGCTGGGTGGAATTGGCAATCAACTTTGCCAAGCGGCTGCACCAGTGAAAGTCTGCGAACCCCAGACTTTCACGACGCCAACCGGCCGATGTTTCCAGAAACGCTTCGTGCGGCTGATTGATACACAACTCCATCACATCGTCGCGCAGGTACGGCCGCAAGGCGCGCAACGTCAACGCGAGCGCCGACGTGTCGACACCCGCGTTAGCGTCCGGCGGCGAGAGACTTGAGTTCATAGACCGACCTGAAATCCAAATCGCGTGCGACCAGCACCTGTATCCGATCGCCTTGCTGCTTCACAACAGTCGGGGGGATGTTGATCGTGCCTTTCAAGACTTCGGTCATGACATCCTGCGTCGCGGAGGGGTTGACGATGACCGTGCCGCTGTTGCCGCGGCTAGACTGAACGCCTGCTTGAATGGCACCATCGATCACCGAGACCAACATGGCGGCACCAAAGCGCTCCCAGAAGTGTCGATCGACGCTGCCGGGAAGACCGGCGCGGCCCAATTCATCCGCCCCCGGCGATGCCAGCGGCACAATGACGCCCGTCGGCGTGCGTGCCTCGTTCCACAGCACGAAGACTCGCGCTGCGCCTTGCTGTACCTGGCCGCGGGTCTCTCCCACGAGCTTGGTGCCACGCTCCAACAGCACGACCTCTCCGTCAACACCGAAGGTGTCGCTAGCCATGACGCAGGTGGTCATGCCGGGCAAGGTGGAATCGATGGCCGTTTCCAAGGTGCAATCGAGAAATGCGCCCTTGGGCAGCAGCAAACGCTGCGTCGGCAAGACCTGGGCGCGAACCGCGGTCGTGACGCTGGGCCGCAGCAGCGCGCTTAGCTCGCCCGGCTCCTGCGCCGAGCCGGGCGGGGTTGTGCCCGCGACGGCGGCCATCGGTGCCGAGCTCTGGAAAACTACCCCCGACAATTGACGCTCCAGAGTGAGTTCCGCCGGAGTTTTTGCCGGCGCCGCACCATATGGCGTGATGGCCGGCGCGGCCTGGAGAGGAATCTCGCGCAGCGGCGTGGCCATCAATGCACTTACTGGCGGGTCCGGATCCGGCGGCGGCGGTTTGTCCGCAACGGGCGGATCGATTCTGCCCAAGCTCGGTAAAGGCACGTCCCCGCTCTGCGCCCGCTTCGTCGAAGAAGCCTTGGCGCTTTCCCGTGCATGATTTTGGCGCGTCAGGGTATTGGCGTAGTACCACGTGAGCATTCCCAATCCGAGAATGCTCATCAGGCCGATGGCGAGAAGATTGCTGATGCGCGACTGCACCGAGGGTGCGTGAGCCAACGTCGCACTGCCGCGCTCGCCGCGCACAGAGGTGTCTCCGGATTCCTGATCCTTCATGGGACGCCGACTCCTTGCACTCGCCGTTCGACATCCGGCGCCACCGTGCCGGATTCCAAGCGTTTGCCGCCGCCGGCATATCCACGATTGACCACACAGCCGGTAAGATTTCCGCGGCGCAGGATGAAGCGCGGTGCCACGCGATGAATGATGATGTCGCCCGCATCAAGGCTGAAATTCAGCAGCGACTCAGACTCGTCGGCATTGAGCACAAAAATCGCAGGCAAATCGGCGTTCGCGGCAAAGGTCATGCGCGTGTGCACGCCATCATCTGAAGCGGCGGTCGGCCGAAGTGCGGTCTCGCCGCAATACCAGTAGTCGATGTTGTGAGGCCGATGGCTCGAGGCATTCTCGAGCTGCGAGTCAACGCGTTTGGCCGCGGTTTCGGCGGCGCGGTTGGCAGCTGTCTCTGCATAGGTGAACCGCAATGAATAGATGACGTCGTCTTCGTTCGGCCGCTGCGCCACGGCCGTGTAGTCGATGTGATAGTGGCGGCGGTTCGTGAGCACCGTAAGATTGGTCGCGACCCTGGCTGCTTTTGGCTTGAGGAAAAGATGATTTTCCTGACCGACGAACGACAAGCCTTCCATATCTCCGGCGCCTAGGCCCACAAAGGTCTCGCCTGGCTCAAACTCCAGGTCGATTTGATAGCCGACGAGTCCACGCAATCTGTAGACCTCAGCACTGTCATAAGCCGCGACTCGAATACGGCTATCGATGCTGCCTTTCGCCGGCGTCGTTTCGGCCCGTGCGGATGCGCTGTGGAAAATCGCTGTCAGCAACATCATTAATATGAGGGAACTGTTCATAGAAGTCGCTTGCGTACTCATCGGGCCGACTCGTTAATAACTTCGGGCTCCGTACGGAAATCGAGAATCTTGAAGCCCAGAGGATTCCAGCGACGCGTCTTGGGATCCTTTGCGGCCTCGGCGTACGCGTATTGAATGGTTGCGACCCAATGGGTGAAACTTTCCTCGGCTCCTGGCCCCTGACGAGCCGCTTTGAGGTAACGGACCTGGGCCAGGTCCGACAATCCGCTCGCGCGCGTGAAAAAGCTGACCGAATTGACCTGCACGCGTACGCTGCTGCCATCCTTGTGTAAGTTCAAGGGCGAATTGGGATTGGTGGAAGTCCACATGGCATACCACGCCTGGTTTCGTTGTGCGGAGTGAAAGGCGCCGCACTCCTCGTAATCGCTTTCGGCAGTGGAGAAGTTGAAGCGCTCGCAAACGCTGACGTAGTGCGTCAAAAAATATCGGGTGACCGCTTCTTCGGGTGTCGCGCGCCCGACGAATACCGGCACCACATCGACAATGCCGGTACTGCCATCAACTCGCACCAAGTACGGCACGACTTCCTTCAAGGGCATGAGCAGCAGCAGGGCCGCAGCGCTGGCGACGGCGCATAGCCAGCCTGCCGCCGCGACCCGCCAAGCGATGCGTGTATTGCGTCGAAATTGCGCGACACGGTCCGCGTCCCAGCTTTCTGCCGCCTCGAAATAGGCCAAGGGCTCGAGCGCGGTCGTCACGGATGGCTCTCGGCTGATGGCGTGTGGTCGCGCGCAGCGGGTTCCTTTGCAGCGGGCGCGTTGATGGGCTGGAGGTGCTTATCGCAACGCACGTGCGGCGAGGAACAAGCGCTCAAAGCGAGTGTCAGCAAGAGAATCAGACGCATAGTCGCCTTCCTAGGTTTCGGTTGCTATCGATGCCCATCGCGCCAACTGCGCGCGAGCGAGTGGATGCCGGCGCTGGCGCGACCGGCGACCGTGCGCACCGCCCGCCCGGTGCTCTGTGCAGCGGCACCGGCGCCGGCCACCGCAATTTCGGCGCCCAAACCGAGAATTGGCGTTGCCCGGCCTACGGCTCTTCTGGCAAGCGAGGAGAAACCGCGACTCGCCACGCCAAAGGAATTGAGCGAGCTGCCGCCGGCCAATCCAGAGGCAATGGGCATGATCTGGCGCAGGACGAGAAATACCAGGAGCGCGATCAACATCATGTTCAGCGCATCCACCGTTAGAATTGCGGTGCCCCTGGCCGCTGTCTGCGCGGCATAGGATTGAACGATTCGCAGCAGCAACGCAGCCACCATCACGGTGAGCACGGTAATGAGTCCGTAGTTGGCCAACTGCGCAATCCAAGCCGAAAAAAATCGACGGGTCGCATCGAAAAATAACAGCGCAATGAATAGCGGTCCCAACGCCAACAGTACGGCAAGCGCGATGCTCGAGAGTGCAATCAAAAACATCGCATAGACGCACAGCACGCCGATCAGGCACCAGACGACGGCGCCGGCGAGGTAGAAGCCGAAATCGCCCGATAACACACCGCCCTTATCCCACAGGTTTCCTGCCACAGTGCCGCCGCTGGTCCAAATGGCGTCGATGGTTCCTACCGGGTCGCTGGCACCGACCATCGCCGCGGCGAGTTGCGACGGCGCGTTGTAAAAGGTATCGACAATTACGGTGTTATAGAGCCAAAGGCGCAGACCGACGCCGAGGATCATCGCGATCATGGCGACGCGCTTGAGGCCTGCTACGAATGGCTCCGTAATTTTCCCCGTGAGATGCAAATAGCCCCACGCCATCACGTAGAGGGTCGCCAGCGTGAGCACGGCCGGCTCCAGTACACCTGCCAGACGCGAGGTGTTGTCGCCGATGTAGGCAGCCAGCTGGCCATTCAGCCACGACCAAAATGTTGCGAAGAATCCCATCGCTGTTTACGGAACCGGCTGAAAGCGCGCGACGAAGGGACCATGCCCGTCGACGACCTGCTCCCGGCCTAGCTGGCGCAGCGATGACTCCTGCGCTTGGGTCGCTTGGTTGAGAACCTGTAGCTTGGTTTGCTCATTCTGCAACATGCCGAGTTCGGCGCTGATCCTGGCCTGCAGATCCAGAATGCCCTTCTGATCCGTGGCTGAGGAGATTGCCGCGATGAGAGTTTGAATGGCGGCAAAGCGGCTGCTGGCGTTTGATAAGGCTTGATGCGACAGCGCCTGCTGCATGGCGCTCCACTGGCGCGAGTTTTGAATGAGTTGCTGCCCGCCGGGTGACAGTGTCGCCAGACGCTGCGGCGATAAGACGGCATTGGCCATGACGATGCTCTGGACATCGGTCGACAGGGCACTGAAACCGCCTGATCCTTGCAGTGCGCCCGTGACTTGGGTCCAGTTCGAGGGCAAGTAATTGCGTACCGTTCCGCCGAGAAGTTGCTCCATGCCGCGATCACCCGTCATGGTTTGCAGAGCCTGCTGCGCCTGCAGCAACTGGGCTCGAGCCGTCTGCAACTGTTGAGCCGTGGTCTGTACTTCCTGAATGAGCTGCACAATGGCGGGCGCGTCCACGACCGCCCATTGCGCCCAAGCAACAGGCGTCACGGCCAACGAAGCGATGAAGCAAGCAGCAACCATTCGAATCTTAAGACTTCGCATAGGCTTCTCCTTTCATTGAGTGTGTTCGGCCAAAAACTGCGGTAGCCACGCTTTCGGGTCCGCACCGCTCGCGTCGATGATCCGTTGCATGCGCTGAACCTGGTGAGCACGGCCGGAAATCACGGCCAATTCGCCGTCAAAACCCTTCAAATCGAGCTGGCACACGACGCTGTGATGCGCTTGTTTGATCAAGAACATGCGCGAACCGGGTTCCAATTGTTCTTTGATCAACCTGAATTCCCGCTCGGTCAGTCCGAAGCCTTGCGTGTACTCCACGAGATCGGCATCGGCGTTCGGAAAGAAGACCTTGGTCGGTGTTTGTTCCACCAAGGTGCGGCTGATGGGACTGTCCAGCACATCGCTCGGACTCTGCGTCGCGAGGCACATGACGGCATTGAGTTTGCGCCAGGTCTTGGGGCCGTCTTTGGCAAAATTTTCGAATGCCCGGTCCGCGAGCAAGCGCCAAAACTCATCCATCCAGCAGACGAATCTGCGCCCATCGAGAAGCTGACGTACCAAGTGGAATAGGTACAAAGTAATGGGCGCGCGAGTCAGACTGTGATCGAGAAATTCCGTGACGTCGAAGCCGATCAACGCCGCTCCCGACAAACGCGCCACGACGCTATCGGATGCATTGTCGAATACCCACGCGTAGTCGCCGCGGTGCGATTCGCACCAGCGCGCGAGCCTTGCATGCAGGCCTTCGGGATCGGTCGGATCGAGAAATTCCACCAGCCGCGAAAGGCGTCGCGCTGCCGGTTCGAGCGACAATGTGCCATGCAGCGCTTGATCCAAATCGGCCGCCTGGCGCACTGCGCGCGACTCCGGCGCCGATCCCGCTTCTCCGCTCGCCAGCTCACGCAGCCAGACCTTGAGGAATTCGATGTTCGCTGGCGTGACTGGCAGCTGCAGCGGATTGAATCCCGTGGGAACCCCGTTTTTCAGGGGCAGATAGTCCCCCGCCAGCGCCCGCACCAGAATCTCGAGTCCGCAATCCTTGTCGAAGATGACCTGTGTGGTTCCTTGTCGACTCAGCATGGCGACGAGGAAGCCGATGAATACGGTTTTTCCGGATCCTGTGGGTCCGCAAATGAGCGTGTGACCCGTGTCTTTGCGGCTGCCGCCCTCGGGGTCGCCGGGGTCACTGGCATGCAGCGAGAAGTAATAGGGCGAGCGCGCGCTGGTGACAAACATGCTGAGCGCATCTCCCCAATGATTCCCGTGCGCGCGCCCGATGGGGTAGTTGTGAAACGGCGCCATCGCGGCGAAGTTGCGGGATGTAATCGGCGCCTTGCGCGGCCTGAAGGGGAAATTCCCCGGGAGCTGCGCCCAAAAAGCGGCTTCCAAGGCCAAGTCCTCGCGCGCCACCAGCATCCCGGTATCGGCAAGACAGCTGCGCGCCAACGCGATGGCGTCATTCAGCGCCTTGAGCCGCGCGCTGCCGCTACCCGCGCCACCGTCCGATACGTCAGCGACTACCTGCAATGAGAAATGATGATCGCCCATGACGAATTCGTTGCTGGTGAGGGCATCGAGCGCGTCTTTGAGTTCGGCTGCTTGTGTGACCGCGAAGTCGCCGGCATTCACCATTCGGTTGAATTGACGCTGCAGCAACGCTTGGCCGGACGATTTTGCCAAGAACGAAAAGGACTGCGTCGCAACGAATGCGAACGGCATCGCCAACAGCCGGTTGTACATGCCGACCGCGCTCGGCGTCGGATACTCCTTAATGCCGAGCATTCCTGCCACGCTTGTGCCGCAGGGCGGCCGGTATTCGATTGCCTCCGTACCGAACAGCAGGCGCGAGGTCGCAAGCGCTCGATTGACGGGACCCAAGGGCAGCGGCATGCGCTGCCATTCGCAGTTGACCAGCAATCCAAAGTACTCGAGCAGCGACGAACACGGAACATCGCCCGCTCGATACACGCCGAGCGGTTCAGGATCGTAGCGCGCCAATGATGCAAGCAGTGTCTGGCCCAATTTCTCGCAAGCATCGAGCGCATCGCTGAGCGCCATTTTCGATTCCGCGCGCTGCACCCGAGCAAGCGCCTTCGAGACTACGCTCGTAGCCACGCCGGCAGTCGGCCGATGCACGATGGCCAGGTAGACCTCGTTGCGCATGAGCGTTTCGTTGGCGAGACGATGATGATATTTGTCATGCAAACCGTCGGCGAACCCCCGGGGGCTCCGGCCGGGCGCCGCGCTCATATCGATCCGCGCGCGATGGCGGATCACGTGGGTCCACAGCGCCACGTTCGGGCCGGCGATATTTCGCCACAGCACGTTCAAGCGCTCATGCCAATTGTTGAGCTCATCGTCATCGCTGCTTTCGAAGCTCGCGCCACCAAGGCGAAACGCTTGGACATAATCGCCGAACGCCGTCCGGACTATCGATGGCGCCACGTGCGCAAGATAAGGAATCCGTTCCGCGGCGCTGATTTCGCGTTGCAAGGCGGACGAGCGGCGCAATGACATCATGATTAGCTCTGCCGCTCTCGCCGTCCGCGACGATTCGGAAGGTCAATCACCAAGGGACAGTAGCTACTCGCCTTCCAAATCCGTAGATTGGCGAACAGCGCGGGCAATCGGGTGCGCCCCCACAGCAGCACAAGATCGAAGAACCGCGCGTCGCGGGCACACAGCAGCATGCAGACGCCGTGAATCGGCGCGCACAGCAGCAGGGTCAGTAAATTTTTTGTAAGAAGAAACGCCTCCATTGTAAATACCATGTTGAAAAGCAGCGCCGAGTAAGTCACGCCCCAGCGCATCGAGGGCCGGGTGGCGCCGACGAAAAGCGGATCGGCGGTGAGGCCTGCGTTGCGTTCGCTCATGATCGTGACCTAAACGCCGAACATGCCGCGAACCCACGTGACGATCTGCGGCGCGCCAAAACCGATGGCGATGCCCAAAATCGCCCCGATACACCACCCCCACGACATTCGGTTTGCCATCGCCATGCCGCCGAGCACCATCACGAGAATGATGGCGACCGGCGTCAGCCAGGCGAGGATGTTGGTTTGCAGAGAACTTGCGCCCGTCATGAATGGCGAGGTTTGTGCCAGCGCCAGATCGGGCGCACAGATCATCGCAACCAGAGCGGCAACCAGCGCCAGATGCGCGAGTTGGCGAGTCGCGAGCTGACGCATATTCGCGAGCTGCGGCATGTTAGATCTCCGTCTCCAGGGCGCCTATCTCGCTCTCGCCGCGCCGGGCGGCCAACTCTTCTCGCTTCACTCGACCCGGCGCGCCGAAGCGAAAAGTTTGCACGACGAAGTCATAGTCGTATCGCTTCTCGCCCTCTCGGTCTGTCCAATTATTGGAACGAACTTGGGCTTGGAGAATGAGCTGATCGCCCTTGCGCGCGTGTTTCGCGATCGCTTCCCCGAGACTTTCGAATGCCGTGAACCAGACGCTGGTAACGGCCTCCCGCGCGTTGCCATCCTCATCCTTCCCCGCATAATCATTGCCGACCAGGCAAAATCGCGCGTAGCTGGTATCGCCCTTGGCGGCGAATTCCGGGTCTCTGGCGAGATTGCCCACGGCAGTAAGAGTGAAGCTATTCATGGTGACTCCTTAAGTGTGTGTTGCACGTCGATCGAAATTTTCGTCGCGTGGCAGTAGTTTCTTAGGAGTGCCTGCAAACTAGAACTCAATTAAGTGACGAGTTTGCGAAGATTCTGTTGGCATGCGTGGACCGACCGCGGCTGCTCGTCCGCGTCACGCACAATTTTGCCGGCAATTGTCTAGAAACCGGAACGGAATGGGTAAGAACCGAAACTCGGTTTCGTTCGGAACGTTTACTCTATCAGCTGCTCACTCGCTCGGTCGCCACCCAGGCGAGCTCGCGCGCCACGACACGAAGGCGATCGTGTCCGCGCTGAGCTCGTTGCCCTGTGTCTTGGTGGAACCGATGCCGCGTCCTGCCGCCTCATCGCTTGGGAGCCTAAGGAGAAAAGGCGTGCGCGGTTCTACGGCGCATCCCAAACTTCGGCAAACAGGCGCGCGAAGTTTGCGCCCAGCAATTTGTCGATGCGCGTGCTGGACCATCCTCGATTCGCCAGATCGTTCGCCAATCGATCAAAGCGCAGCGGGTCGTTATATTCCGGCACGATGGTCAGCACATCCGCATTTTCGCCGGGGGCCCCGTACCCGGCCTTCTTGCGCGCTTCGACGTCCTTGCGAAAATACGCTCGATAGGCATCGGTCAGCGGCACGCCGGAAATCGATCCGTCCGTTCCTAAGCCGACATGATCCTCGCCGCAGATATTTGCGGCATGCTCGATATGCCGAATCAAGTCCTCGGCGTGCGGCTGTCCGGATTCACGCAAGAATGGCATGAAGTAAATTCCAACGACGCCGCCGCGATCAGCCAATGCTCTCAATTCAGAATCGCGAGTGTTGCGCGGCAAGTCCACGAGCGAACGGCAGCCGGTGTGGGTAATCGCCATCGGAGCCTTCGAGGCCGAAATGCCTTCCGCGATGGTGCGCGGCCCTGCGTGGCTAAGATCGAGCAGCAATTTCAGCCGATTCATCTCGGCGACGAAATCGTATCCCATTTTGCTCAAGCCGCCGTCGGCGGTTTCGATACAGCCGTCGCCCATGAGGTTGCGGATATTGTAGGTGGGCTGAACGATGCGTACGCCGAGATCCCTGAATACCGACAGATTCTTGAGGTCTGCCTCCAGCATAGTGGTGTCTTGACAGCCATAGACGATGCCGAGACGCTTGCTCGTCTTTGCGGTTTGGATGTCGGAACCCCTCAGGATTTTCATGAGCGCATCGGGATGGAGCATCAATTCGTGTTCGACTTCCGCGATGTTCTTCACGGCGGCCATGAACTTGTTGGGACCGTTGCCGACATCGTTGATCGTGAAATTGATCACGGTGACACCGGACTCGCGCGCGTCCGCCAGAGCGCGCGCCGACAGCGGCGCATCTGCTGGCGCGTCGGGGTTGAATTCGCCGAGGCCGCCGAGCGCATCGATTACGATGGCCCGATCGTATCGGGAACGCGGATAGGCCGCACTGGCCGCGCTTGCCGCGCTTGCCGCACCTGCCGCGAAGGACCAGCGATTGACTAGGCCAGCGGCCGCCATGCTTCCGATCAATTGCCGTCGACTGATCATCGCGCGTCCCCGCTGGCTTTGGCCGCCCCGCTCTGCTCCATGTGAATCTTGAATCCAGGGGCCCAGCCGTCCTTGGATTTGAATTCTGTCACGACGTCGTAGGCAGTCGCGCCGCTGCGTTGCCA
>DATNKC010000490.1:0-7814 GCA_035603615.1 Steroidobacteraceae bacterium
GGCTAGGGCACTGGGGCAGCCACAAGTGCCCGGGGATATGGAACAATCGAGTGCATGTCCACCCAACCGCCCACCGATTACATCGATAAGGACGGTTTTCGCGCCAATGTGGGCATTGTGCTGGCGCGCGGCCCGGCCGAGGGGTTTTTGGGCGGCCGCGTGGGCGGCCGCGGTTGGCAGTTCCCGCAAGGCGGCGTCAATCGCGGCGAGCAGGTGGAGGACGCGTTGTACCGCGAGCTCAGGGAGGAAATCGGTCTGGAGCGCCAGGACGTCGAAATCCTGGGATCGACCCAGGGCTGGCTGCGGTACCGTTTGCCCCGCCAGTATGTGCGCGACCGTTGCATCGGCCAGAAGCAGCGCTGGTATTTGCTGAAGCTGGTCAGCGACGAATCAAAACTGCGCTTCGACCTCACCAACCAGCCGGAATTCGACCGCTGGCGCTGGACCGACTACTGGACGCCGGTGCGCGAGGTGGTGTATTTCAAGCGCCGAGTCTACGTACGGGCGCTGCAGACTCTCGGAAAGTACATGTCACCCGACGGCCCGCCGCCGTATCCGGATTGGTGGCCGGAAATCCAGCCGGCGCGAAGCGCTTAACCCGGCTTGACCACCGCGAGAATGACGATGACGATCAAGAGCAGCGAGGGCAATTCGTTGAAGGCCCGAAACCACTTGGCGCTGCGCGTGTTGCGCTGCGCGGCAAAATCCCGCATCAGCTTGTAGCAGTACACGTGGTAGGCAACGACCAATGCCACGAACAGCAGTTTGACCTTGAGCCACGTCATCTGCAGGTATGCTGGAGACTCGATCAGCATCAGGGCGCCAAAGAAAATGCTGGCCGCGCCGCCGATGGTCATGATGGCGAACAAGCGCCGCTCCATGATTTCGAAGCGCTGCGTACTGATCGAATCCGACGCTTGCGCGTGATAGACATAGAGCCGCGGCAAATAGAACAGGCCGGCGAACCAGGTGATCACGAAGATGACGTGCAGTGCTTTGAGCCAGAGCATGGCCGCTCAGAATAGATGATAACTGGAGCGCTGTCTTAGGGGTCGAGGCTTCGTATAATGAGGGGCGAGCTACCGATGAGGTTTAGGCTCGCCTAGGAGCGATGTAGCGAGAAATGGCTGATTCCTTAAGCAAGTTGGTGGTCCGGCCGCACGCGCCCAAGCGCGTCGCGGCACTGTGGACGGTCGGCCTGCTGCTCGCCGCGACCATCCTGTACACGGCCTTCGAATTCGGCCGCTACGAAGCGGGTTTTCGCGTGGTCGACTCGGTCCGCGGCGCATTGTCGGCAAGCCGGCGCATTCGTTCGCTCGAGTCGGAAAACGAAAATCAACGACGCCAGCTCGAAGCGGCGGAAACCGCCCGGCGCGTGGATCGCGAAGGCTATGCGCAAGTCGAACGCAGTCTTGGCGACATGCAGAGTCAGATCGCGCGGCTGAACCAAGATCTATCGTTCTACCGCGGGCTGGTGCAGCCTGAGTCGCTCATCCACGTCAAAGTGCAGCAGATGCAGATCGTACCGGACGGACCCGCCGGCCAGTACCACTTGAAGTTCGTGCTGATTCAGACCGGCAAGCCGGACAAAGAGGTCGCGGGCAACGCAGCCGTGACGCTCGACGGACTGCTGGGCGGTAAGCCGCTCTCCTTGAGCTACGCGCAAGTCTCGCCTAACCGTCGCGTCAGCCTGGCATACTCCTTCAAGTACTTTCAGGAGTACAACGAGCCCATCGAACTCCCCAAGGGTTTTGAGCCGACGCGCGTGGGGGTCGAGATTCACAGCGGCAGGGATGTCAATCATAGTTTCCGGCAAGCCTTCGTCTGGAAGGCGCAAGGGATGTCGGTGGAAACGGAAGCGAACGGCGATATTCCGGGCAAAGGTGAAGCAGATGTTCAAACCGAAACCGAATAAGAAAGAAATCGACACGCTGATCGGTGCCAAGACCCGCATCAATGGCGATGTCGAGTTCGTCGGCGGTTTTCATCTCGATGGCCATATCAACGGCAATGTCAGGAGCGAAGTGGGCAGCGGCGCCACGCTGTCGGTGAGCGAACACGGATGCATCGAGGGCTCGGTCGTCGTCACCAACATCGTGTTGAACGGCCTGGTGAAAGGCGATATCGAGGCCGGCGATCGCGTCGAAATGGGTCCCAAAGCCCGCGTTCTCGGCAGTGTTCACTACACCACCATTGAAACCGCCGTGGGCGCCCAAATTAATGGGAAGTTGATCCATCGAGGCAAGGCGGGGCCCGGGCCGGTCGATTCGGTCAGCGCGGGCGCGGACGCAAGTCGCAAAGAAGGTTCATAACTTTGATTGGCCGGGGACCGGCCTGTAGAATGGCACCATGAGCACAACTTCCGAATCGACTCTTTCCGCTGATCTGGCGCCGCCCATGCCGGATGTGCTGATCTTTACCGATGCCGCGGCCGGCAAAGTCGGCGAACTGATCCGTGAAGAGGCGAATCCCAACCTGAAATTGCGCGTGTTCGTCTCGGGCGGCGGCTGCTCGGGTTTCCAATACGGTTTCACCTTCGATGAGAAAATCGAAGACGGCGACTTTTGCGTCGAGAAGCGCGGCGTGCAGCTGTTGGTTGATCCGATGAGCGCGCAATATTTGATGGGCGCGGAGATCGACTACAAAGAGGATCTGCAGGGCGCTCAGTTCGTGATTCGCAACCCAAATGCGAAAACCACGTGCGGTTGCGGCTCTTCATTCGCTGCCTAGGGAGACTGTCTCCTAAATGTTGAGCGTGTAGATGAGCGGCGGTAGGCTCGTGCCCGACGTGCTCGCCGCCGTCGATTTGGGCTCCAACAGCTTCCACATGGTCGTCGCGCGCTACTCGCACGGCCAGCTCGTCATCCTCGATCGATTGCGCGAAATGGTTCGCCTGGCCGCCGGCATGGGCGACAGCGGCCGGCTCGACGACACCGCGACGGACCGGGCCTTGCGATGCCTCGAAAGATTCGGCCAGCGCTTGCGCGCCATGCGCGCGGACAGCGTGCGCGTGGTGGGCACGAATGCATTGCGCCGCGCCAAGCGCAAGCGATGGTTCTTGGAACACGCCCGCGCGGCCCTGGGCCACCCCATTGAAATCATCTCGGGACTGGAAGAGGCGCGCCTGATTTACTCCGGCGTCGCACACACCAGTCCCATGAGCCCCGACAAGCGCTTGGTCATCGACATCGGCGGCGGATCGACCGAAGTGGTCATCGGCCAGGGCTTTGACCCGTTCTTGCTCGAGAGCCTGTCGGTGGGCTGCGTGGGTTTGAGCGCCAGCTTTTTCGACGATGGCAGAATCTCCGCCAAGCGGCTGGAACGCGCACGCACGGCGGTCAGGCTGGAACTCGAGCCCGTGCAAGAGGCCTATCGGAAAATGGGCTGGCTGCAGGTATTCGGCAGTTCCGGCACCGTGCGCGTCATCAGCGACGTGCTGCACCGCCTGAACCCCGACTCGCCGCACATCACGCTCGACAATTTGAACGCCCTCGCGGAGCGGGTCGTCGCCGCGGGGCATGTGGATGAGCTCGATCTGCCCGATGTGGACGCGGAGCGCGCGCCGGTGTTTCCCGCGGGACTGGCGATCCTGTTGGAAGTGGTCGAGAACTTCGGCATCGATCGGGTCCGCGTGGCCGAAGGCGCGATGCGCGAGGGATTGCTCTACGATCTCATGGGCCGCTTTACCAACGAAGATGCGCGCGTTCGCAGCGTGCGCGCGATGGAAAAGCGCTACCACATCGACGAGCTGCAGGCGGACCGGGTCGAGGCCACGGCCGTGGGCCTGCTCGAGCAAGTTGAAAATGACTGGGGACTGGAAGATCCGCTGGCGGAGTCGGTGCTGCGCTGGGCCGCGCGGCTGCACGAGACCGGTCTCGATATCGCCCACTCCAAGTATCACCGCCACAGCGCCTACCTGCTCGAGCACGCCGACATGCCGGGATTTCCGCGTGAAGAGCAGTTGCTGCTGTCCGCGCTGGTGGGCTGCCACCGCCGTCAATTGTCGGTCGCGTCGCTCGAGGACTTGCTGCCGCCTTGGGATCGGCTGGCGGAGTTTTTGATCGTGATCCTGCGCCTCGCGGTTCTATTGCACCGGGGGCGAAGCCCGCAACCGCTGCCGGAAGTGAAATTGACGGTCAAGAGCCGCAATATCACGCTGGAATTGCCGCAGCGTTGGATCAAGGAGCACCCGCTTACCCTGGAGGATCTGGAGCAGGAGCGCGCCTATTTGAAAGAGGCCGGCTTTCGCTTGACGATCGTCCCCTAACCCTCGGTCAAGGCCAACCGATCGTCGTACAGGGTCATCAATCGGGACTGCGCGGAGAATTTCTTCTCGCCCGAGGCGCGCGAATAATGGCCGTCCGTATCCAGCGTCCAGGCCTGCATGTCGTCTTGCAAGTACAGCTGCAACTCCTCAGCGACCCGCGCGCGCAATTCCGCATCGTCGATCGGAAAGGCGATCTCGATACGGCGGAATAAGTTGCGGCCCATCCAATCGGCGCTGCCGCAATAGACTTCCTGCGTTCCCGCATTCTCGAAGAAATACACCCGCGAATGCTCGAGAAAGCGCCCGACGATGGAACGCACCTTGATGTGATCGGAGACGCCGCGAACGCCGGGCTTGAGACAGCACACGCCGCGGATGATGAGGTCGATGGCGACGCCGGCGCGCGAGGCGCGGTACAGCGCTTGAATGATGGTCGGCTCGGTCAACGCGTTGAGCTTCGCGATGATGCGTGCCGGCTTGCCGGCCCGCGCGTGCTCAGCCTCGCGGTCGATTTTCGCCAATAGGGCCTGGTGCAGGCTGAAGGGGGCGTGCAACAACTTACGCAGCTTCGGCACCTGCGTGAGGCCCGTGAGCTGCAGGAAGATCTCGTGAATGTCCTCGCCGATGGATTCGTCCGCCGTCAGAAGTCCGTAGTCGGTGTAGAGGCGCGCCGTCTTGGTGTGATAGTTGCCGGTACCCAGGTGGCAATAGCGGCGCAGGCCTTTTTCCTCGCGTCGCACCACCATGACCAGTTTTGCGTGCGTCTTGTAGCCGAATACGCCATACATGACGTGCGCGCCGGCTTCCTGCAGTTTGGTGGCCAATTCGATATTCGCCTCTTCGTCGAAACGCGCCCGCAGTTCAATGATGACCGTGACGTCCTTGCCCGCCGCGGCGGCCTCGACCAGCGCGGCGACAATGGCGGAGTCGTTGCCCACGCGATACAGAGTTTGCTTGATCGCCAGCACCTGCGGATCGCTCGCCGCCTGCTTGATGAAATCGGTGACCGGCCCGAATCCCTGGAACGGGTGATGCAGCAGCACATCGCCGGCACGCAGGGTGGAGAACGGATCGCTGCCCGCCTTCAGCCGGTCCGGAATGCTGGGCGTGAAGGCTGAATATTTCAGTTCCGCGCGATCCACCAGATCGTACAGCGCCATGAGCCGATTCATGTTTACCGGCCCGGACACTTTGTAGAGATCCTCCGTGGTGAGCGCGAATTGCTCCAACAGGTAGGCGAGAATTTCATCGGGACAGTCGTGCGCGGTTTCCAAGCGCACGGCATCGCCGTAGCGCCGCGAGGCCAGTTCGCCCTCGACCGCGCGCAGCAAGTCATCGACTTCTTCCTGCTCGACAAACAGATCGCTGTTGCGCGTGACGCGAAATTGGTAGCAGCCGCGCATTTGCATGCCGGCAAACAGCGTCGATACAAAGGCCTCGACGATCGTTCCTAGGAAAACGAAATTGCGGCTGCCGAGCTCATCGGGGAGGCGGATCAGGCGCGGCAGCGAGCGCGGCGCCTGCACCACGGCCAAGCCGCTGTTGCGCCCGAAACCGTCTTCGCCTTCCACCACGATGGCGAAATTCAAACTCTTGTTGAGGATTTTCGGAAAGGGCCGCGCGGGATCGAGCGCCAGCGGGCTCAACACCGGTTCCACTTCGCGCGTGAAATAATCCTTGATCCAGGCCGCCTGCGCCGGCGTCCAGGTTTCCGGTTCGACGAAGATGATGCTGTTCTTCGCGAGCTCCGGGATGAGCACATCGTTCAAGACTTCGTATTGTTCGTCGACCAGGCGCACGGCGTGCAGGCGGATGGCCTTCAATTGTTCCGGCACCGACAATCCGTCAGGACCGCCCTGCACCGCGCCGGCTTCCAACAGCTCCTTGAGGCTGGCGACCCGAATCTCGAAGAACTCATCGAGAATGGCGCAGGAGATACATAAGAATCGGACCCGCTCGAGAATCGGAATGCTGGGATCCTTGGCCTGCTCCAGCACGCGCTGATTGAATGCCAGAAACGACAGCTCGCGATTGAAATACAGCTGCGGAATTTGGAGGTCGGTGTCGTTCATGATTTCACGCGTAGCGGTACACGCCGCCCAAGATGCGCGCGCCCTGGGCGCCGGTGACGCTGCCGGCGCTCGAGGTGAGGCCTTCGAGCGTGCGCTTGGCAAACCACGCGAAGGCGACCGCCTCGACATAGTCCGGATCCAGGCCCAACGCGGCGGTGCTGGCGACGCGGTTCGGCGCAATCAATGCGGCGATGGCATTGAGCAATCCTAAATTGCGCGCGCCGCCGCCGCAAACATAGAGCGCCGCGCCCGGGGCATATTGGCGCACCGCGGCGGCGAGCGTGCAGGCGGTGAACTGCTGCAAGGTCGCCTGAACATCGGTCGGCGTGCGCGAAAACAAGCCGAGCTTGCTCTCCAGCCACGGCAGATTGAACAGCTCGCGGCCCGTGCTCTTGGGCGGCGCCAGCCGCAGATACGGCTCGTCCAGCAGCTCCTTGAGCAGCGTGTCATCGACCCGGCCGGTCGCAGCCCAAGCGCCCCCGGCATCGAACTCCTTGCCCAGGTGCCGCGCAATCCAGGCATCGAGCAGGCGGTTTGCCGGGCCGGTATCAAAGCCGGTGACACTGCTCTGGTTGGTCAGAATGGTGATGTTCGCAATGCCGCCCAAATTGGCAATGACCCGGTCTTCCTCGTCGCTGCGAAAAACCTGATCATGGAACACGGGCAGCAGCGGCGCGCCTTGGCCGCCCGCCGCCACATCGCGCCGGCGGAAATCCGCCACAACCGAGACACCGGTCATCTCGGCCAGCGTATTGGGATCGCCGATCTGCCAGGTAAAGGGCACCCTCAAGTCCGGCCGGTGGCGCAGCGTTTGTCCGTGACTGCCGATGGCGGTGACCCGGTCCGCGCTGATCCCGGCAGTTTGCATCAGCGCGAGCGCCGCCTGAGCAAAGGCCCTGCCCAGTTCCACATCGATTTGCCCAACCTCATCCAGCGCCACGTGATCCGCTTGATCGATGAGCGCCGAGATTCGGCGCTTGAGATCCGGATCAAACGGCGTGGCGCTCGTGGCAATGATGGAGAGCGGTGCGACCTCGAAATCGACCAGGGCCGCGTCGATGGCGTCCATGCTGGTTCCGGAAATCAAACCGAGGTACATCGCCATGGCGGGCTAGTGGCTGCTGGCGTTGGTGCGCGGGTCGGCCGCGCCCGTCGGACGTGCGGGAGCGGTGGCGACTCGGGTTGCCGGAGTCGCAGGGGGCGCGGCTGCGACCGCGGCCGGCGCCTGCGGCGCCGCCAGATCCGCCAGCAGCGGCGCGGCCATGTCGCGAAATGTCTGCAAATCCTGCGCGCGCAGCGGTTCTGCCCCCGGCAACTGCACCGTTTGCGGATTTCGATGTACGCCATTCGTCAGATATTCGTAGTGCAAGTGAGGACCCGTGGCCAGTCCGGTCATCCCCACATAACCGATGACCTCGCCTTGCTGCACGCGCGTGCCCACATGAATGTTGCGCGCGAAGCGCGACATGTGGCCG
>DATNKC010000491.1:0-3771 GCA_035603615.1 Steroidobacteraceae bacterium
GGTTGTGCGTGCCGCTTGGTCGTCAAAAGATGCCTTGTGGACGGTCGAAGCCGAATGCGGACCCGATCAGCACGTGGCGCGCTTCACCTGCCAGTTTCTTTTCGTATGCAGCGGCTACTACAGCTACGTGGAAGGCTATACGCCGGTCTTCCCCGGCAGCCAGCGCTTCGCCGGACAGCTGGTGCATCCGCAAAAGTGGCCCGAGGATTTAGCCTACGCAGGCAAACGCGTCATCGTGATTGGCAGCGGCGCGACCGCGGTCACCCTGGTGCCCGCGATGGCTAAGACGGCGGCCCAGGTGACCATGCTGCAGCGCTCGCCCACCTACGTGGTCGCGCGTCCCGAGCAGGACGCGCTGGCCAATTTTTTGCGGCGTCATTTGCCCTCAATGCTCGCCTACACTCTGGTGCGCTGGCGGAACATCCTATTTGGAATCTATTTCTTTGGCCTGTGCAAGCGCAGTCCGGAGCGCGTGAAGAAATGGATTCTGGAGCGCGTCAAAGGTGCATTAGGGTCCGACTACGACGTCGATACGCATTTCAGTCCGCGCTACAACCCCTGGGATCAGCGCATGTGCCTGGTTCCCGATGGAGACCTGTTCGAATCCATCAAGCAAGGCAAAGCGTGCATCGTTACCGACGAAATCGAAACTTTTACGGAGAATGGCATCAAGTTACGCAGCGGTAAGGAGCTGCAGGGCGACATCATCGTCACGGCCACGGGATTGAATCTCGTCGCGCTCGGCAGCATCCAAATCAGCGTCGATGGCCGCCACGTCGATCCGGCCAAGACGCTTAACTACAAAGGGACGATGTACGGCGGGATTCCGAATCTGGCCTCAACCTTCGGCTACACCAATGCATCCTGGACGCTGAAGAGCGAATTGACCTGCGACTACATCTGCCGCGTCCTGAATCACATGCAAGCGAAAGGCTATAAAGTTTGCGTACCGCAAAACGACGACCCTACCGTGAAGCTCGAGCCCTGGCTGAATCTCAATTCCGGGTACATTCAGCGTGCCGCCGACAAGCTACCGAAACAGGGCTCCAAAACGCCCTGGAAGCTGCACCAGAATTACGTGAAAGACGTTCTTAGCTTGAAATTCGGCGCGGTGGATGACGGCGTGATACGGTTTCTGAATCCCACCGATTCGCTGCAGCTGCAATCCGCGTTGTCCAGCTGAGGGCGCCGCGGCGGGGCCGTATCGAACGGTTACTGCTTCGTCACTTTCCACGTGCCGGCGATCGCTTGACCGCCAGGCTTTCCTTTCGCGCCCAACGACCAAGTGCCGATGGCACTCTTGGGGTCGAACGATCCGGTGATGGTCACTTCTCCCTGCGGATCAGGCGGATAGTCATACGCGCCGGCTAGCTTGTCGCCCGTGAACGTCATGGTGCTGAACTTCGCGCTGTAATCGCCCATGTCAGTCCCGACCGAGACGCTGGCAGCCAGCTTGCCGTCGCTGCCCTTGGTGAATGTCAGATCGAAACGCCCGCCCGCGCCCGCACCTTCCCACGTGCCCTTCCAGGTGCCGACGTATTGATCGCCCTCCGCCGCCGCGGCCACGCCAAATTGCCCCGCAGCGAAAATGATCGCCAGCATCATAGCCGCAGCAGCCGCAATTTTCGGTGGGCGCATGCCGTATCCTTAGTTTGATGTCGGGGAAAACGAGTGAAGAGAAGCCAGAATGCCGCGCCCCGCATAACGCGTCAAGCTATGATCAGCGGGTCTTTCCATTAATTAGGGGTGTACATGAATTCCCGCGTATTAGTTAGCGCCGGCTTGAGTCTTGTCGCCGGCCTCATTCTTTGCACATCGGCGAGCGCCGCGCCGCTGCTGCTTCGCAACCCGAGCCTTGGCCAAGATCGCATCGCATTTCTGTATGGCGGCGACGTTTGGACGGTTCCACGCCAGGGCGGCGATGCCAGGCGATTGACCTCGATCGGCGCGGTGGGCGCGGGACCTTATTTCTCACCCGACGGTTCGCAGGTCGCGTATTCAGCGCGGGAACGTGGCAACACCGACGTGTACGTCGTCAGCAGCGACGGCGGTGTGCCGCGGCGGCTGACTTGGGAGCCCAGCGGCAGTTTGGTTACCGGCTGGACCGCGGACGGCAAGGATGTCCTGTTCACCTCCGGGCACGCCAGCAAGTCGGTGTATCCGCGTCTATTCCAAATTCGCGCCGACGGCGTGGGACCCGCGGAAGTGCTGCCGCTACCCAGCGTCGATTGGGGCAGCTTCTCGAGCGACGGCGGTACCCTCGCATACGTTCCGGTGCGCCAATGGCAGGCCGCATGGAAGCATTATCGAGGCGGCCAGACCTCGCAGGTCTGGCTGGTGAACATGAAGACGCTCGATCTCGAGAAGATACCGCGCGAGAATTCCAACGACTCGAGTCCGGTTTGGCTGGGAAGCACGGTCTATTTTTTATCCGACCGCAACGGTTCGGTTTCGCTGTTCGCGTACGACACCAAGACCAAACAAGTTCAACAAGCCCTCGATAATCACGGTCTTGATTTGAAGACGGTGAGCGCAGGTCCCGGCGGCCTGGTGTATGAGCAGTTTGGCTCGCTGCATCTATATGATCCGAGTTCGCGTCAAGATCACGAGGTGTCGGTGTCGATACACGGCGAACTGGCCGCGCTCGAACCACATCTCGCGGCCGTTCCCCCGGACGCAGTTGAGAATATTGCCGTGTCGCCCACCGGCGTGCGCGTCGTCGCCGAAGCGCGCGGCGATATTTTTACGCTGCCCGCCGAGAAGGGCGATATTCGCAATCTGACCAAAACACCGGGAAGCGCGGAACGCGATCCCTCCTGGTCGCCGGATGGAAAATCCATCGCCTACTTCAGCGACGCCTCGGGCGAGTATCAACTATACATTCGCGACCAAGACGGGTTGTCGCCGCCCAAAGTGATCGATTTGGGTCCCAATCCGTCCTTTTTCTACGGCCCGCACTGGTCGCCGGACTCCAAACGCATTGCCTTCACCGACAAGCATCTGCGGATTTGGTACGTCGAGGTCGCCGGCGGCAAGCCGGTGAAAATCGACACTGGACTGCGCGGCGGCTTTGGCGCGGCTACGCAGATTTCCTGGTCGCCTGATTCGCAATGGATCGCCTACACCCGCGATTTGGAAAGCGAACTGCACGCGGTGTTTCTGTACTCGCTGGCCACGCACACCGCCACGCAAATGACGGACGGCATGAGCAACGCGGCCAATCCCGCATTCGATCCGAACGGCAAGTACCTGTACTTCACGGCTTCCACCAATAATGGCCCGTCGGATGCCGGCATTGATTTATCGTCCTTGGATCGCACTACCAGCGCGGGTGTTTATGTCGCGGTTTTGGCGCGTGCCACCGCCTCGCCGATTCCTCCTGAAAGCGACGATGAAAACAAGAAGAAGGATGAGGATTCGAAGAAGGCCGACAAATCGGATGAAGCAGCCGATCAGGCGGGCGACGATACGAAGGCCGACGCCAAGAAAGACGAGAAAAAAGACGGCAAGACCAAGGACGACAAAAAGAAGGCCGAGGCGAAGGCCACGGTCATTGATCTCGCCGGCATCGGCAATCGTATCTTGTCGCTGCCGATTCCCTCGCGCAACTACACGGAACTGGCGGTCGGCAAGAGCGGCGTGCTGTTTCTCGCCGAAGGACCGCCGGTCGGCCGCTCGGCTGACGAATCCGGTTCTCAGGCTCTGACCCTGTGGCGCTTCACCACGGAGAAGCGTCAGACCGAAGAGATCTTAAGCGGTCTGGCGGATTTC
>DATNKC010000492.1:0-10862 GCA_035603615.1 Steroidobacteraceae bacterium
TCCCTCGTTGCAGCGGCCAGTCTCGGCACCGCGCTCGCGACTGCACTGTTTGCACTCGCTCGCCACCCAGCCACCGCAATTGTTGCCAGTTTCATAGCGGGCGCCTCCTGGATCGCCGCCGTGGCCAGCCTCAATGTTTCAGCGCAGGTTGCGTTGCCCGAGTGGGTTCGCGGTCGTGGTCTCGCCATGTATGTGACTGTCATGTTTGGCGGACTGACCATCGGGAGCGCCATCTGGGGCCAACTTGCGGCCGTCGCCGGTTTGCCGGCGGCGCTGCTGTCCGCTGCGGCGGGCGCGGGAATGGGAATTCCCCTCACGTGGCGCTGGAAATTACAGACAGGAGCGAATGTTGATTTCTCCCCCTCCATGCAGTGGCCCGACCCGGTCACGACTCATGCCATCGAAGCCGACCGAGGCCCTGTTCTGGTAACCGTGGAATACCGTATCGATCCTAAGAACCGGAACGCCTTTCTGCATGCGCTCGCTCAAAACTCCCGCGAGCGCCGTCGCGACGGCGCTTACGACTGGGGCATTTTCGAGGACCCGGCCGACGACGGTCGCTTCATTGAGACCTTTCTCACCGATTCCTGGCTCGAACATTTGCGCTTGCACCGGCGCGTGACCGGTGCCGATCGGATATCCGAGCAGGCAGTACGTCGCTTTCAACTTGGCGATGGACCCAAGATAACGCACTTGATCGGCGCGCAGCGCGAATTTCATTCGTAACACGGGCGTCGATCAACGCAATGCTCGGGAAATGATTGCTGCCCAACCTAAGGGCGCGTCGCAAACAATTGCGCATCACCGACGGACCGTGACGTTCCTTGATATGACCGTCAAGCGCTGGCCGAAATATGACCTAAGCCATGAAGCAAATTGTGATTTACGAGGAGGACTACCTCACCCGTGGGCTACTGCAGGAGTGGCTGAGCGAGGCCGGATACCGCGTTTGTTCGGGTAAGCTGCGCGACGCGAACTGCCAAACGGCTGCGGATCTGGTGATCGTGAGTGTCTACATGCCCAAACACGCCGGAGCGCAATGCGTAGGCGATATAAAGAGAGCGCATCCGGGCGCGCCGCTCATCGCGATCTCCGGCCAGTTTCGGTCAGGGCTATCGGCGGGGGGCGCGGCCGCGCGGAGTCTCGGGGTACAGCAGGTCATTGCGAAACCCCTGATGCATCGCGATCTGCTCGAGGCGGTGCAGGGAATCATCGGTATGCCAAAATAGCGGCGGTGCGGCGAATACTCTCAGCAAGCGGCGATGTTCCACCGGGTGCCGGCTCGACCCGCGTCAAGCGGCTTCGGCTGGGGGTGGTCATATTTGGCGTGCTCGTCATTCTGGCTTTCGCCGCTTCATCCGCGTATGACGCCTGGGGCTCATATCGCTATGCTCGCGCAGCCACCGAACGCGAGATTGGCAATACGGCGAATGCGCTGGCCGAACAAACCGCGTGGATATTGCGGGCTGTCGATCTGCTGCTGGTCGACACCGCGCGATGGTATGGCAGCGACAGCCACGAGATTCCGCCCGAACGGCTGGGTGCCGCGCTGGCGATCCGCGCTGCCGCAGTGCCGCAGGTGCGCCAGGTGAGGATCGTGGACTCGCAGGGCAATTCGCTTTATGGGTCGCGTGGGCCCTCGGCGCCGACTCTAAACGTGGCCGATCGCTCGTACTTCATCGCTCAGAGGGACGGTACCGCCCCGGGCATGTTTATGAGTGAACCGTTGGTGACTCGTTCCGAAGGCCGTACCGGCGTGGTTTTTTCCCGCCGGCTCGACGATGAGAGAGGCCGCTTCGTGGGCATCGTTACGGCTCTCGTCGATCTTGAGGACCTCAATCAATTTTATCGAGCGGTCAATGTCGGCATGGGCGGCGCGATTCAGTTGATACGCGACGATGGGACATTGCTGGTACGTAATCCACGCACGCCGGACGCACTGGGCAAAACATTTCCGGCGCTTGCCGCTGCCGGCGCACTCCCGTCCGCGCAGCTGCTCAATCCAATCGACCGACAAATGGACTTTATCGCCGTAGCTCCCGTGGCGAATACCCGCCTGAGAATTGCGGTGACGCGCGAATCCGCCGCTGCGCTGCAGCCGTGGCGCAGCGAGACGATCCGCGTCGCGGGGCGGACACTGGTGCTTACGCTTCTCGGGGCGCTGACCATCGCGGCGTTGCTGAGCCAATTGCGCCGGGTAACGGCCGGGGAGCGAGCGCTGCGCGAGAGCGAGGAGCGTTACGCTCTCGCCATGGAGGGGGCAAATGAGGGCCATTGGGACTGGGACGTTCAGGCCGACCGCCTGTTCCTGTCGCCTAAGATGAAGTTGCTGGGCGGGCATTCCGCCGACAGCGAGATCTTCTCTCGCGCCTCGTGGATGGCCCAGATCGTCATTCACCCCGACGATCTGCCGCGCTTCGAGGCGGCGTTGCAAAATCATTTTGCAGGACTCAGCCCGCACTATGAATGCGAGTATCGCGTCCGCCGGCCCGACGGCGAGTGGCATTGGTTGCACGCGCGCGGACGCTGCCTGATCGACTCGGACGGCAAACCCTACCGATTCGTCGGCTCCGCGATTGACATCACTGCGCAGAAATCAGCGCAGATCGACAAGGAGCAGCTCGAAACTCAATTGAGGCAATCGCAAAAGATGGAGGCAATCGGCACGCTCGCCGGCGGGATTGCCCACGACTTCAATAACATCCTGGGGGCGATTTTGGGCTACGGCGAGCTCGCGCTTCAGCATTGCCCCGCAAAGAGCGAGTTGCGGCGCTACCTCGACAACATTATGCATGCGACCGAGCGTGCAAAGCTTTTGGTCGAACGCATCCTGGGATTCAGCCGCAGCGGCCTCGGCGATAAGGTACCGGTGAATGTCGAGTCGGTGGTGATCGAGACCCTCGAACTCCTTCAAGCTTCTCTACCCGCGGACATCCGTCTGCAGACTCGGATCGACGCCGCCAATGCGGCGGTGACCGGGGATGCAACCTATCTGCATCAGGTAGTCATGAATCTTTGCACGAACGCCGTACAAGCCATGGAGTCCGGCGGCCTGCTCAGCGTTGTTCTCGATCGCGCCGAAGTCAGCGACCCCCGGACACTGTCGCGCGGTACGCTCGCGCCCGGGCCCTATGTGCGATTCATCGTCAGCGATACCGGCGGCGGAATTCCCCCGGCCGTTCTCGACCGGATGTTCGATCCCTTTTTCACGACCAAGGAAGTCGGTGAAGGCACGGGTCTCGGACTCTCCCTCGTCCATGGCATCGTGACAGACCTCGGCGGCGCCATTGACGTCACGACCACTGTGGGCGTTGGGAGCCGCTTCGAGATCTGGCTGCCCGTCACGGGCGAAACCGCCATCCCGCCTGTTGAGGCTTCAGGAACGCTCCCTCGGGGACACGGCGAAACCGTGATGATCGTGGATGACGAACGTGCGCTCGTAGATCTCGCTGAGGAGATCATTGCCGCTCTCGGCTATGAGCCGGTCGGATTCGCCTCGAGCAGCGCGGCGCTGAAGGCATTTCGGGCCGCGCCAGAACGTTTCGATCTCGTACTGACGGACGAGTCAATGCCTGAGATGATTGGCACTGAACTTGCGCAGGCAATCCGGGGACTTCGGCCCACAATTCCGATTATTCTAATGACCGGATACGGCGGCACGCAGCTCGCAAACCGTGCGGCGGACATTGGCTTGAGCGATGTGCTGCGCAAACCATTGCACCGGCGTGATTTGGCCGAGTCGCTTGCGCGCGTCCTGGAAACCGTTCATTGATGGCTGGGAGGCACTTATTATGTCGGAGACCCTAAGCCCGCACATCTTAGTCATCGACGACGACCCGCAAATCCGCGCACTCTTGAAGGAGTACCTGGCGGAGAACGGGCTGCGCGTCAGCGTCGCGTCGAGCGGCGAAGAGATGTCCAAGATCCTCGGCGAGGAGGCGGTCGATCTCGTCGTCCTGGATTTACGATTGGCCGGCGAGGACGGATTGGCCATCGCCCGCACGCTGCGCGACCAATCATCGATCCCCATAGTCATGCTCACCGGGGTGCGCGACGAAGCCGATCGCGTAATGGGGCTGGAACTTGGCGCAGATGACTACATCACCAAGCCGTTCAGTCCCCGCGAACTATTGGCCCGAATTCGCACTGTGTTGCGGCGGACGAAGAGCGCAAGTCCGGCATCGCCGCGGCAACGCGAAGTTCGCGCGTATCGATTCGGCGCCTTCGAGCTCAATCTGCGCACCCGGCGGCTCAAGCAAGTGTCTGGCGGGCATATTGTGTTAACCAACGGCGAGTTCAATCTGCTCGCGGCCTTGCTGTCGGCTCCGGAACGAATTCTCACTCGGGATCAGCTATTGGAGGCCAGCCGGGTGTACGACAACGAGGTTTACGACCGCGCGATCGACATCCAGGTGCTGCGCTTGCGCCGAAAGATTGAGCCGGACCCTTCGCAACCCAAATTCATCGTCACTGAGCGCGGTGCGGGCTATATGTTCTGCGCTCCGGTCGAGGTCCTGTACTAGCCTTTGTTTCACCCGTAACCGACGCGACAGGATTCTGCAATACGCGCTAAATCGACGGCATCCATAGTCTCCCCCATTCGTTCGAACAGGAGGCTCCGCCCATGTCAGCAACTCAGCTTCAGGTCCCGGCAACCGAAACAGAACTCGTACAGATTCCCAAGACCCAGCTGAAGGTGTCGCGCGTGGCACTCGGCACATGGGCGATGGGCGGCTGGATGTGGGGTGGGAGCGACCAGCGCGAGGCGATCGCCACGATTCATGCGGCCCTGAATCAGGGCATTAATCTAATCGATACGGCGCCGGTCTATGGCTTCGGCGCGTCCGAGGAAATCGTCGGCGCCGCCCTCGACGGCGTGCGCGCTCAGACCGTCATCGCCACCAAGACGGGTCTGGAATGGCGCGACGGCAAGATCTATCGGAACGCGACCGGCGAGCGGATCCTGCGAGAAATCGATGATTCGCTGCGTCGCCTACGCACCGATTATATCGACATCTATCAAGTTCATTGGCCGGACCCCTTGGTGCCGGTGGAGGAAACCGCCGAGGCGATGCGATCGCTTTACGAACAGGGCAAGATCCGCGCCATCGGCGTCAGCAATTTCTCGGTAGCCCAGATCGAGCGCTTCCGGAAAGTGGCCCCGCTGCATGTCCTTCAGCCGCCGTACAACCTGTTCGAACGCGGCATTGAAGCGGAGATTCTGCCCTATTGCCAGGCCAACGGCATCGCAACCCTGGGCTATGGCGCACTCTGTCGCGGCCTGTTGAGCGGGCGCATGCGACCGGACACTGTATTCCACGGCGACGATCTGCGTGGCGTCGATCCAAAATTCCAGCCGCCCCGCTTCGCCCAGTATCTCGAGGCAGTGCGGCAACTCGACAAACTCGCCCAGCGTCGCTTTCATCGTCACGTAATCCAACTGGCGGTGCGCTGGATGCTGGACAAGGGGATTAGCGTCGCACTTTGGGGTGGGCGGCACCCGAATCAACTCGAGGCGGCGCTCGAGGTCGCAGGCTGGTCGCTCAGTGCCGCTGACCGCGTGCTGGTTGAGTGCATCGTGAACACGGTAATCACCGATCCCGTCGGCCCCGAGTTCATGGCGCCTTTGCAACGCGATTTGCCCAATTGATACGGAGCACGCCATGAAAATCGGATTTATCGGGCTCGGACACATGGGAACCGTGATGGCGGCTAACCTCGTCAAGGCCGGACACGAGGTGACTGTGTACAATCGCAGTCCCGGCAAAAGCCGTGCGCTCATCGAACTCGGCGCGCGCGAGGCAAGCAGTCTTGCCGAAGCGTGCGATGGGGACGCGGTGATCACGATGCTGGCGAATGATGATGCGGCATGCGACATCACCATGGGCGCAGAAGGCATCATCGCTCACCTGCGCAAAGGCGCGATCCATCTCTCCATGAGCACGATCAGTGTCGCGCTCTCCAAGCGCTTGTCCCTGGCACATGCACAAGCTGGACAGCGCTACGTGGCCGCACCCGTATTTGGGCGCCCGGACATGGCGGCGGCCGCCAAGCTATTCATTGTCGCAGCGGGCGATCCTGCCGCCATCGAGGCTTGCAAACCGCTGTTTGATGCACTGGGACAAAAGACGACGACGATCGGCATGGAACCGTCAGCCGCGAATCTGGTCAAACTTACCGCCAACTTTCTGCAGGCTTCTGTCATCGAGGCGTTGGGCGAGGCTATTGCACTCATTGGTAAGGCCGGCATCGATCGGATTGCGTACGTGAACCTACTGACATCGACCATCTTCACATCTCCCGCTTATACAATTTTCGGACCGCTCATCGCCGCCGGCACGTTTGGGCCCGCGGCCTTCGCCGCACCGCTCGGATTTAAAGATATCCGTCTGACGTTGGCGGAAGCCGAAACGCTGCGCGTGCCGATGCCGCTTGCCAGCTTGCTGCACGATCGTTTTCTGCGGCTCTTTGCTCAGGGCGGCGAAAAGCTGGATTGGTCTGCCATCGGCGGCTTGGCGACCCAGGATGCCGCGCTGATGCCGACCGCCGTCTAAGTCGCTCCCGCTTCAGGTACCCACATGCTCGCGTTAGTCCGCATCGCACTCAACAGGCCCTATACGTTTATCGTCGCGGCCTTGCTCATTTTTCTCCTCGGCGCCCTCGCCGCAATGCGCATGCCGGTCGATATTTTTCCGAGTATCAACATTCCGATCATTGGCGTGGCCTTTCAATATACGGGCTTGCCCCCCGATCAGATGGCCGGGCGCGTCATCACCCCGTTTGAGCGGGCGCTGACGACGACGGTCAATGACATCGAGCACTTGGAGGCGAACTCCTATACCACCTTCGGCATCGTCAAGATTTTCTTCCACCCGACCGCCAACATTGCGACCGCCAACGCGCAGGTCACCGCGATTGCGCAGACCTTGCTCAAACAGATGCCGCCCGGCACCACGCCGCCGCTCATCATCAACTACAGCGCCTCATCGGTGCCTGTCATTCAGCTGGCGCTGTCGGGCACGGGTCTGACCGAACAAAATCTCGCCGATCTGGGCTTGAACTTCGTCCGCACCCGCTTGGTCACGGTGCAGGGGGCGGGCATCCCCTACCCCTTCGGCGGCAAAACCCCGCAGGTGATGTTCGACCTCGATACCGCCGCGTTGCAGTCGCGCGGCTTGACGGGCCTAGACGTTGCCAATTCGCTCGCCGCGCAGAATCTCATCACTCCGGTGGGCACGGAAAAAATTGGCGACTATGAATACACCGTCAATCTCAACAGCGCGCCCTCGAAAATATCGGAACTTGGCGACCTGCCGATCAAGAACGTGGGAGGCGCGATGGTCTATATGCGCGATGTCTCCCAGGTGCACAACGGCAGTGCGGTGCAGACCAATATCGTCCACGTCGACGGCAGTCGCTCGGTGCTGCTCAGCGTCTTCAAGAACGGCACGACCTCGACGCTCGACATCGTCAGCGGCATCAAGCATATGCTGCAAGTCATCAAACCTTCGCTGCCGGACGAGCTCCAGATCAAGCCGATCGGCGATCAGTCATTCTTCGTGCGCGCGTCGATCCAGGGCGTGATCCGCGAAGGTGTGATCGCCGCGGCGCTGACGAGCCTGATGATCCTTCTCTTCCTCGGCAGCTGGCGCTCAACGCTGATCGTGACGACCTCGATTCCGCTGTCTGTTCTCGGGGCAATCGGCTCGCTCTACGCGATCGGCGAAACACTCAACATCATGACCCTCGGGGGACTCGCGCTTGCCGTGGGCATCCTCGTGGACGAGGCGACGGTGACGATCGAGAGCATCAACTACCATCTGGAGCAGGGCAAGGACGTGGAAACCGCAATCCTCGACGGCGCCTCGCAGATCGTCATCCCTGCCTTCGTCTCGCTGTTGTGCATCTGCATCGTGTTCATTCCGATGTTCTTTTTGAGCGGCGTGGCGCGCTTCCTGTTCGTGCCGATGGCGGAGAGCGTCATATTTGCCATGATCTTCTCGTTCTTACTGTCGCGCACACTGGTGCCGACGATGGCGAAATATCTGCTGCACATGCACGTGGAGCGTGCCGGCGGCGCCGACGGCGAACCGCCGCGATCGAAGAATCCGCTGGTGCGCTTCCAACACGGGTTCGAAGAGCGCTTTACCCGGATGCGCGCCGGATATCACGGTCTGCTGGCCCTTGCCATCGAGCATCGGCGGCTGTTCGTGGCGGGCTTTATGGTGTTCATCGCCCTCTCGTTCTTGCTCGCGCCATTTCTCGGCCGCAATTTCTTCCCGCAGGTCGACGGCGGCCAAATGCTGCTGCATGTGCGGACGCCGGTCGGCATGCGTGTTGAGGAAACTGCCGCGCGTTTTTCTGAGGTGGAGAAAGCCATCCGCGAAGTGATCCCGGCGGCTGAAGTAGGCGCGGTTGCGGACAATATCGGCACCTATCTTTCCTCGATCAATACGATCTATAACAACACCGGCACGATCGGCGAGTCGGACGGAGACATCCAGGTCTCGCTCAACGAAGGGCATGCGCCGACCGCGAATTACGTCAGCCGCCTGCGCCAGGAGCTGCCGCGCCGCTTTCCCGGCCTGAGCTTCTCGTTTCTGCCCGCCGACATCGTCAGCCAGATCCTCAACTTTGGCGCACCGGCCCCGATTGATTTGCAAGTTCGCGGCAACGATCTTGGCGCGGACTATGCCTACGCCAATAAGCTCCTTGCACAGATCCGTCATATCCCGGGGATCGCCGATGCGCGAATCCAGCAGTCAGCCAGCGTGCCGACGATCAATGTGAATATCGACCGCACGCGGGCCCAATACACCGGCGTGACCGCGGCAGACGTGACCAACAGTCTGGTGGTCAATTTGGCCAGTTCCCTTCAGGTAGCACCCACTTACTGGCTCAATGAAAAGAACGGCGTCACCTACCCGATCGCACTGCAGACGCCGCAATACCAGATCGATTCGCTCCCAGCGCTGCAGAATCTGCCCATCAACGCCACCGGCGGGCCAACGACGGTGCTGGGGGGCATCGCCGATATCCGCCGCACGCAGAGCTCCGCGGTGGTCTCCCAATACGACATCTCCCCGATGGTGGAGATCTATGCAACCACGCAGGGGCGAGATCTCGGCGCCGTCTCCGCCGATATCCAGAAGATCATGGCGCAGAATGACAAGGACAAGCCGAAGGGCTCGATCATTGCTCTGGTCGGCCAGACGGCGACCATGAACAGCGCCTACTCCGGCCTGCTGTTCGGCCTGCTCGGCGCCATCGTGCTAGTCTATTTTGTGGTGGTTATCAACTTCCAATCGTGGAGCGACCCCTTTGTCATCATCACGGCACTGCCTGCCGCAGTCGCCGGTATCATCTGGATGCTGTTTGCGACGCATACCACCCTGTCGGTCCCGGCGCTCACCGGCGCGATCATGTGCATGGGCGTCGCGACCGCGAACAGCGTGTTGGTGATCAGTTTCGCGCGCGAGAAGCTCAACGAGATTGGCGATGCGACGCAGGCTGCGCTCGAAGCCGGATTCGTGCGACTGCGTCCGGTTTTGATGACTGCACTCGCGATGGTCATCGGCATGCTGCCCATGGCCCTCGGCTTCGGCGAGGGTGGAGAGCAGAATGCGCCGCTCGGCCGCGCCGTGATCGGCGGCCTGATCTTCGCCACCGTCTCCACACTATTCTTCGTACCTGTGATGTTCAGCATCATTCACCGGCGTCGCGGTCCACAGACGGCGCCGCAAGCCAATCCCGGAGCATCTCATGTCCCAGCCTGATCGAAATCCCAGCGGCACTGATCGCCGCAAGCTTGTCCTGGTCGGCGGGGGCTTCGCGCTCCTGGCCGTCGCCGTCGTTGCCTACGGCCTCGGCACCCGCCATTCGCAGAACGGGCGCCTTCAGGATACGACCGAAGCGCAGGCCGCGCCGGTCGTCGCCCTCGTGACGCCTGCGAGCGTCAGCAACAACGCGGGCCTGGACTTGCCCGGACGCCTGGAGGCCTTCATCCAAGCGCCCATCTACGCGCGCGTCCCCGGCTATTTGAAGAGCTGGAAACACGATATCGGCGCCAAAGTGAAGGCCGGCGAGGTGCTCGCCGAGATCGATACGCCTGATCTCGACCAACAGCTCATGCAGGCGCGCGCTGACCTGGGCGTCGCGCAGGCCAATTCCAAGCTCGCGCAGATTGGCGCGGAGCGCTGGCAGTCACTCGCCAGCACCGACGCTGTCGCCAAGCAGGATGTCGACCAGCGCACTTTCACTTGGAACGCCAATATGGCCCAGGTCAAGGCTGCGCAGGCGAACGTCGACCGCCTGGTCGCCATGGAAGGCTTCAAGCGCCTGAGCGCGCCGTTCGACGGCATCGTGACCGCGCGAGCAACCGACATCGGCGCGCTGATCAACGTGGGCGCAGCCGGCGGTGCGCAGCTGTTCGTAGTGTCTGAAACGGGGAAGCTGCGCGCCTATGTCAATGTGCCGCAGAACTATGTGCCCAGCGTTCCGCCCGGCACCAAGGCCACGATCAGCGTGCCGGAACATCCGAGCAAAACCTACACCGGAACGGTCGAGGCTTCGGCACAGGCCGTCAATGCGAGCACCGGCACCACCCTGATGCAGATCATCGTCGACAATGCCGCGGGCGAGATGATGCCGGGCGACTACGGCAGCATCCATCTGCAATTGGCCGCCGCCGCGCACGTGCTTAGCGTGCCCTCGAGTGCGTTGATTTTTGATGCCAAGGGGCTTTCCGTCGCCACCGTCGAAGCCGGCAATCGCGTGGTGATGAAGCCGGTGTCAATTGCGCGCGACTTAGGCGCGGTGGTCGAGCTGGCCTCGGGCGTCTCACCCAGTGACCGCGTCATTCA
>DATNKC010000493.1:0-7594 GCA_035603615.1 Steroidobacteraceae bacterium
GGCGAGTGGCAAAAGGTCGAAGCGAATGCCTTCATTTTCCACATCGATGGGCTGCCAGATGCGGTAAGCCGGCATCTGCTCGAGTACTCCGAGGGATTTCATCGGACCTGCGGCGATAAGGCGGCCGAGTCCTTTTGGGCCAATCACTGCCCGCATTGCGCAAGTGTGTTCAGCGACGATGAGTTGCACTGCGAGCCCGGCGGCTTCATGCCGAGCGATGCTCTCGAGGCGCAGTCCATTTCGCTGACGCATGTCCAGCAGGCTTTCAGCGCTCTCGCGGCCGGCTACGCGCTCGAGCCGGAATTCTTTGCCTCCATGCGCGTGCGCTAGTGGCAAAATGGCCATCTACTTTCTCAACTTGAAGACTCTTGGGCGGGCAACGGGCAGCAGCGCCGTGAGCGCAGCCGCCTACCGCGCCGGTGAACGCATCAAAGATGAGCGAACCGGGAAAACCTACGATCACGCCGGGCGTCGGGATGTCCTGCATAGGGAAATCATGCTGCCAAATCAATTCGCAGCCGAGAAGATGGCGTGGGCGAAGGACCGCGGCAATTTATGGAATTTTGCCGAGCGCGCTGAGCGGCGTCGCGACGCCCGCACCGCGCGCGAATATCTGATCGCCTTGCCTGCCGAACTCTCGCCGCAGGCGCGAATCAATTTGGTCAGGGGATTTTCCCGGGAATTGGTCGAGCGCTATGGATTCGCGCTCGACATCGCTATTCATGCGCCGCGGAATTATCCGGGCAGCGATGCGCGCAATTTCCACGCCCATCTGCTCGCAACCACGCGCGAGGTGACGCCCACAGGGTTGGGCGCCAAAACCACGCTCGAATGGAGTGATACAAACCGGCGCAAGATCGGACTCGGGCGAGCGGTCGGCGAGTTGTTGTATGTACGCGAGCGCTGGGCGATGGCCGCCAATGCCGCGCTCGATCACGAGCACGTCAACGCGCGCATCGACCATCGCACGCTGAAGGCCCAGGGAATAGACCGCGAGCCCAAGCCGCACATTCCGCATGCCGCATTCGAAATGGAACGGCACGGGTATCACAGCGTGGTAGCAGAACGCATCCGCGCGGACTACCAGGCAAGGGTCGAGGCACGGCTTCAGCGTGCGGCACAACATGAACCACGGGCCGCGCAGCCAAGGGATCCCAAAGACCTGGCAACGGAATCTGCTCTCAAGTGGGCGGCTCGTCACCGCCAGGCACACGGGAAAAGCTCCGATGATTTGGCAAAAGAGGCTGCGCTCAGGTGGAAGGCTCGGTACGACCTGGAGCACCACAACAGCCCCGATGATCTGGCAAAGGAGTCCGCCATGAGATGGCTTCGATATCGAGAGGCGCAACTGCAGGAACAGGCAAAGGGGAAAGCGCCGGAGAAAGAACGGGTGCCGGAGCGGGCGCGAGATCATAAGCGGGAGCACGAGCGCGAGCAAACGGGCCCGGCTCCCGCTTCGGCCAAACGCTCGCGAGATTACGACCTTTCACTATGATCGAGCGCATCGACTTCGCCTCTTGTTACGTCTATTCGCCTGCCGGCGACAGCGCGATTTGCGCTCGGTCCAGGCTGCTGCGGGTGTTGCTCAAGAACGCCGATGCGCACTTCATGATCAAGTATGCGGTGCGCGTACATCAGCAGACGGCGCCACCCGCTTTGCTCGCGGGGTTCTTCCTCGCCGACGACGTACTCGTGCCCGTGCCTCGAAGTGCGCCCAAAGTCGGGGGAACCTGGGCTGCCGCAGAATTGGCGCAGGCGCTCGTTCAGCAGGGCGTGGGCAGCGCCACGTGGCTCGGGTTGCATAGAATCCGCGCGGTATGCAAATCGGCAACAGCCTCGAGAGGTTGTCGCCCCAGCGTCGCGCGGCACTACGATTCGTTTCAACTGGAACCGCCGGCGCATCGCCCGCGAAGCGTCGTTCTCATTGACGATGTCATTACGCGGGGCCGCACGTTGTTCGCGGCGGCTGCGCGCCTGCGGGAGGCATTGCCCGACGCGCGGATCCGCGCATTCGCGCTGCTAAGGACCGTCGGAATGATCTCGGACATAAAAACGTTGCTCGAGCCGTGCAGAGGCGAGATCCGTTGGAGGCGCGGCGACGCGCGACGAATGCCCTGAAGCCCAAGCAGCCGGTGGCTGCCCTATAATGCGCAAAGATTGCGCATTGACGCCAAAACCCCGCCCGCCAGCCGCCCACTTGAAGGGCTGGCGCAGCACGACATCGCTCTGCGGCTGAAGCGCGCATTCGACGCCGCCGACGGCTTGAACGGCGCTCACTGCATCCATGAGCTGTGGATGCGCGGAGCAATGTCCATTAACATTGAAGCCGCGCTCGAACAGCTGTGGGCAAGCGCGGCGGCCTCGATTCCGGAGTGGCTGCCGATGCGCTATATCGACTGGCTGCCCGCGGTCTACGAAATCTCGTTGAAATTTCAGTGTACTGCCAAGGGGCGATCGAATATCTACCTGGTTCTTTTGGATTTCAGCGATCGGGATGGGTCGTATGGCGTTTATGTCGGCATGAGCAAGTACAGTCCAGCGCAACGTTTCGATCAGCACAAGGCCGGTATTCGCGCGGCGGGCAGTGTATTGAAACGGGGCATCGAAGTGCTCACGGGGCCGACTATGCATTTGCAATACATCAAGCGCAGCGAGGCTGCGCGCATCGAAGGCGAACTGGCGGAGGCCCTCGCCGCGGCGGGTTTGCGGGTAAAGGGCGGTCACTGATGATACTCATTGGCATGTTCGATTCACCATTCGTGCGGCGTGTCGCTGTCAGTATGAATTTTCTGAACATGCCCTTTGAGCACCGCAACTGGTCGGTGGGCAAAGATTTCGAGCTGATTCGACAGTTCAACCCCCTGGGCCGAGTCCCTGCACTGGTGCAGCCGGATGGCGATACGATGATCGAGTCTGCCGCGATATTGGATTTCCTCGATGAAGCGGCGGGCCCCGGGCGCGCGTTGCTGCCCCGCTCAGGCGAGCTGCGGCGCGAGGCGTTGCGCATCATCGCAATTGCCGTCGGCGGCGCGGAGAAGGGCGTGACGCAGGTGTACGAAACGGCATTTCGCCCGCCCGAGAAACGCTACCGGCCCTGGGTCGAGCGCTGCCATACCCAAACGCACGGGGCGCTCGGGGAACTGGACCGGCTCTGCCAGGTTCGCGGCGATGAGTGGCTGATCGGCAATCGAATCACTCAAGCGGACATCACGGTCGCCTGCGTCTACACGTTCTTGAGCGACGCGTTGGCGATCAATCGGGACACAGTGGCGTATCCCGCGTTGGGCGCCTTGGCGGCGCGATGCGAAGCCCTGCCGGAGTTTCTCTTGTCCAGAGCCGATTGGTTCACGCCCAGCAATTCCTAGCCTCAGGCACGCCCCGAGGGTCTACAATTGACGGATGGTCGTGGTCCACCATCTCAACAACTCCCGCTCACAGCGGGTGTTGTGGCTGCTCGAGGAGCTCGGCGTACCCTATGAAGTGAAGCGCTACGAGCGGGACGCCAAGACCATGCTGGCTCCGCCGGCGTTGCTCGCGATCCACCCGCTGGGAAAGTCGCCGGTGATTGTCGACGGCGACGTCACGGTGGCCGAGTCCGGCGCCATCATCGAATACCTGGTGGGAAAATACGGCGATGGACGATTGATCCCTCCCCCAGGCACGGCGCAGCGTCTACGCTATACCTACTGGCTGCACTACGCGGAAGGTTCTGCGATGACGCCGCTGCTGCTCAAATTGGTGTTCGATCGCGTTTCCACGAATCCCGCGCCCTGGCCGATCAGCGCGGTCGCCCGGCGCATTGCCGGGACCGTCACCAATTCCTTCATTGCCCCGAACCTGCAGCGCCATTTCGATTACATCGAGGCCGAGCTGAGTTCGCACGCCTGGTTCGCCGGGGAGCAATTCACGGCCGCCGATGTGCAAATGAGCTTCCCTTTGGAAATCGCCGTGCCCCGGGCCGGCCTCAGCGCCAACCGTCCGAAGTCGATCGCATTTCTGGAGCGTATTCATGCGCGCGACGCCTATAAGCGTGCGCTGGAACGAGGCGGGAAGTACGACTACTAACCAATCGTCTCAAGTTTTGCCTTTGGATTAATAATTAATAGAGGGGAGTTGCCATGTGGAAGTCTCTTGCGAAGGGAGCCGCATTATCGGGCGCCTTGTTGTTCATCGTGTCTGGCTGCGGACAATCGACCCCGCCGCCGCCGAGACCGAAGCCCCCTTCGCCGGCAAGCGAGGCCTGGCTCAAAACCTCGCACGCATTCATTGAAAGCTATATGCAGGCCCAACCGGCGTTTGCCGCGCAAGCCGGGCGCCACGAATTCGACGGTCAGCTGCCGGATGTGAGCGCGCACGGTCTGAAGCGCGAGATCGCGCGCCTCCACGATCAGCGTGAGCAGATCGCGGCGGTTGACCCCACGGGTTTGGAGCCGCGCGAGCGCTTCGATCGCGAATACTTGCTGGCCGTTGCCGACAAGGATCTTTTCTGGATAGAAAAGACGCAGTTCCCCTTCAGCAATCCGAGCTGGTACTTGGGTCAGATCGATCCTGATATGTATTTAAGCCGAAACTATGCGCCGCTCGAGGTGCGCCTGAAGGCCTATATCAAGTACGCGCAGGGCATCCCCAAGATCGCCAAGTCGATCAAGGAAAATCTCAAGTCGCCCATGCCGAAGACCTACGTTGAGCTGGGGATTGATCAATTCGGCGGTCTCGCCGATTTCTATACGAAGGATGTCACGCCAGTGTTTGCATCGGTGTCGGACGCCGATCTGCAAAAACAGCTGAAAGATGCCGATACGGTGGCGGCGCAGGCGATGAGCGGACTCAAGGACTATCTGGTCGGCGAGCGCAAGAATGCGACCGATAAATATGCGTTCGGCTCGGACTTGTTTGCGCAAATGGTGAAGCAGACCGAGCAAGTTGATCTGCCGGTCGATCAGATCGAGGCCGCAGGCCGCGCCGATCTGGACCGCAACACCGCAGCCCTGAAAGCCGAGTGCAGCAGCTACGCGCCCAAGGCCTCGCTGGCTCAGTGCGTGGGAAAGATGCAGGCGAACAAACCCAAAGGCGGACCCGTCGAAGACGCGCGCAATCAGCTCAAGATGCTCAAGGAGTTCATCATCCAGAACAACGTTGTGTCGATTCCGAGCAATGACGAAGCCTTGGTTGCGGAAGCGCCGCCCTACAATCGAGCCAACGCCGCCTTCATCAATACCGCAGGTCCGTATGACAAGGGCGTGGTGTCCATCTATAACATCGCCCCACCCGATCCAAAGTGGAGCAAGGCCGAACAGGCGGCCTACATTCCCGGCGAAGCCGCGTTGCTATTTACTTCGGTGCACGAGGTCTGGCCGGGGCACTTCCTGCAATTCCTCCATTCGAACGCGAACGCCGACAAGCTCGAGGGGCTATGGGTGGGTTATGCCTTCGCCGAAGGGTGGGCGCATTACTGCGAAGAAATGATGGTTGAAATGGGGTTGGCCAAAGGCGATGCGGAAAAGCATATCGGTCAGCTGAGCGAGGCGCTGCTGCGCGATGTGCGCCTGCTGTCGGCCATCGGCTTGCATACGCATGGCATGACTGTCGCGCAGTCGGAAAAGATGTTCCGCGAGCAAGCCTTTCAGGATCCGGGCAACGCGCGGCAGCAGGCGGCGCGCGGCACCTACGATCCGGCGTACCTGAACTACACTCTGGGCAAACTCATGATCCGCAAGCTGCGCGCCGATTGGCTCGCCAAGAGCGCGAACGGCGCGGCGCCCAACCCCGACGATCACACCCGCTGGCACGAATTTCACGACAAATTCTTGTCCTACGGCGGGCCGCCCATCCCGCTGTTGCGCAAGGAAATGCTCGGGGAGGGCGGCAGTCTACTGTGAGGCTTCGCCGTCCGAGTGTGAGGCTTCGCCATCCGAGCTGCCGACCTTGACGATCATTCCGCTGTCCGCCCAAGCGCCTAACAGGCTTGCGGCGGCGGCGGGGATCTCTTCTTGCGGCAGCAACGCGCCTAAGTCTTCGCAAAGTTGCGCGAAATTGCGGCCGCGCAGCGCCGAATCCAGCGCCGACGATTCCACCGCCGTCATCGATCGAAAATAATTCTGCAGATTTTGCCTCCACAGCAACCAGGGCAACGGTCCAGGTCCCATTTCCGGTCGCGGCGGTGCTTCCTCCTGACTCATCGCCTTCCAAACTGCGGCAGTGTTCCAGCTAAAACTCAGACGGCGCAGCGAAGGATGAAACTCGAGCGTGAGAGAGCCCCAGGCCGATGGCTCGACGGCGGCTAGTGCGCTGCGCGCCAAGGCTGGCGCATCGGCTGCATCGAACACCTCGGCGAGCGTCCATTCGAGCAGCGCGATCTCGGAGAGAATCGGCGCCTCGCTATAAGGAGTAGAGAGCGCCAGATAGTCCGCCAACTCGCGGCCGTACCAGCGGATCGAGCGGAACACCGACGGGTGCGCTGCGACGTAGGCTTGACCCATTTCCACCCAGGCCTCATCGCCCAGCAGTCCGTGCAGAACCGGATAGGTCTCATGCAGCGCATCGATGAGACGCACCTGGTAGGCATTGCGATAGATCGCCAATCGATCCGCGGCGGGTAGCGGTGGGGCATCCACAATGGCGGCCGTGACCTCGCTCTCCTCGCCCAATAGATGCCGCTGCATATCGCGCTGCAACTCTCGCAGCGGAATTTTCAAGCCTTTCATGCCGCTTGGCGCGAGTGTCGGGCGGCCAGCTCGCGCGCCACGTCAAGCTCCGCGACCAACTCGCTTAATTCAGGAATATTGTCGTCGCGCTCGATCATGGTCGGAACCTCGCCAAAAATTGTCAGCGCTTGGGCAAACAGATCCCAGACGGGCTCGACGATGGGATGGTCATGCGTATCGATCAAATGGCCGCCCATGTTGCTGTGCCCGGCAAGGTGGAATTGGCGCACGCGCGATTTCGGCATGGCCTGCAAGTATTTCACCGGATCGAAACCGTGATTGACGCTGCTGACATAGATATTGTTGACGTCGAGCAAGATGTTGCAGTCGGCGCGCGTGGCAACCTCGCGCAAGAATTCCCATTCGCTCATCTCGTCGGCGTGAAAGCTGAGATAGCTGGAGACATTCTCCAACAGGATCTGTCTGCCTAGGGCGTCCTGAACTTGACCCACACGCGCCACCACCGCGGCCAACGCTTCTTCGGTGTAGGGCAGCGGCAGCAAATCGTGCAAATTCCGTCCTTCGACGCCGGTCCAGCAAAGATGATCGGAAATCCAGTGCGGTTCGATGCGCGCGGCCAAGCTGCGCACGTTGCCCAAGTATTCAAAATCGATAGGATCGCTGCTGCCGATCGAGAGCGAGACCCCATGCATCACCAAGGGGAATCGTTCGCGGATGCGCTCGAGAAATGCCAGCGGCTTGCCGCCCGGGACCAGATAGTTCTCAGTGATGACTTCGAGCCAATCGATGGCATGAGGCTCGTTTAAGATGGCCTCATAGTGGGGAGTTCGCAGGCCAAGGCCGAAGCCGGAGAGTTTCATCAGAATAGGGCCGGGCGGTGAAGCCCGGCCCCCAAATCAAAATGCTTCTATTAGCTCTTCGCCTTCGCC
>DATNKC010000494.1:0-5607 GCA_035603615.1 Steroidobacteraceae bacterium
CCTGTATGCGCGCGCGCGCTTGACCGCCCTTAAGTCCCAGACCCCATTCCATACCGCCTATCGCAAAGCGTTCCACGCGTTGATTCGACCTCTCGACGATCGCTCGTCCGCGCCGGCCGTGAACGTTTTGAGTTTCGACAATCTCTCGCAGGCCAACCAAGCCCTGGAGCAGGACCTCGTTGAGCTCAAAGGCAAGAGCGCCATTTCGCTGGCCGCCAGCTTTAAATTGATCAGCGACTACAACGAGCGTGAGATCTACCGTGCATTCGGATCCACCACTGCGGAACTGATCGCCGAAGACGACGCGCATCGCTACACCGTACAGAAGGATGTGGTCGTGGCCATGCCGGACGGCGGCAGCATTTGTGCGCTCATCGTTCGCCCTGTCGGCCGGCTCAAGTTGCCCGCGCTGTTGCAGTTCACCATTTACAACGACACGGTCACGCTGCTGCGCGACGCACGCCGGTCGGCGTCGAACGACTATGTCGGCGTCATAGGGCTGGTCCGCGGCAAAGGCTGCAGTCCCGGCGAGATCGTGCCCTACGAGCACGATGGCGCCGACGCCGCGGCCTTGGTGGACTGGATCGCCGCCCAACCGTGGAGCGATGGCAAGGTCGGCATGTTTGGCGGCAGCTATAGCGGATCGACCCCTTGGGCTGCCGCCAAACATCAGCCCAAAGCCCTCAAGTCGATCATGGTCGGCGCTCCCGTCGGCCCCGGCGTCGACGTGCCCATGGAAGGAAACGTCGTCTGGAATTTTATTTATCCGTGGCCGTTCTACACGACTACCAACAAGACCCTGAATGACCAAATCTATTTCGATCGCGCCCGCTGGACGAAGCTCGATCACGACTGGTATGCGAGCGGCCGGCCGTATCGCGACCTCGAAAAAATTGACGGCACGCCCAACCCGATCTTTGACCGTTGGATCAGCCACCCCGCCTACGATGCCTATTGGCAGAGCCTGATTCCTTACAAAGAGGAATTCTCGCGCATCTCGATTCCGGTACTCGAAACGGCCGGCTATTACTACGGCGGGCCGGGTGCTGCGGTCTACTACCTCAGCCAGCACATCAAGTATCGGCCCGATGCGGAGCACTACCTCATCATTGGGCCCTATGATCACTTGATGGCGCAACGCGGCACCGCCACCGCGGAAGGAGACGTCGACACGGTCGCGGGCTACCAGCTCGACCCCGCTGCCAAAATCGATCTCACCGAAGTGCGCTACCGCTGGTTTGACTACACCCTCAAAGGCGGCGCGAAGCCTGCCATTCTCGCCGATAAAATCAACTACGAAGTCACGGGCGCAAACGTTTGGAAGCACGCTCCCTCGCTGTCCGCAATGGCAACAGAGTCCGCGCGCTATTTTCTGTCGGCAGAACTGGCGGGCTCAACCGATCATGCCTATCGCCTGAGCACCGCCGCGACCACCGCGGCCATTCCTCTCTCCTTGGACCTGGCCGATCGGCGCGACGTCGATGCTCAAACGCCCGGGGGAGGGGTGCAAGACAAGGGATTGGATTCCGCCAATGGCTTGGTCTTTATCAGCCAGCCGCTCGCCAAACCGACGGAAATGAGCGGTCTGTTCAGCGGCCATCTCGAGTTCAGCACGAACAAAAGCGATTTCGACTTCCAGGTTTCCCTGTACGAACTTAGCCCCGATGGGAATTATTTTCAGCTCGCGCCCTATTGGTCGCGGGCAAGCTATGTACAGGACCTGACCCATCGCAATCTGCTGGTTGCCGGCAAACGCCAATCCTTGGATTTTCGCAGCGTGCGGCTGATGAGTCGGCAGCTGCAAACGGGCAGCCGCCTGGTCGCGGTGCTCAGCATCGTTAAGGAACCAGGGCGGGAAATCAACTATGGCACGGGCAAGGATGTCATCGACGAGTCAATCGCCGATGCGAAAACGCCCCTGCAAATCACCTGGTTTGGCGGCAGCCACCTCGACTTGCCAGTGCACCGCTAGACAAAGCGAAGATTCCTAGAAGTCGTGCTGCCTGATACAGTGCGCGTGGCCTTAAATGGGGAATGGATATGAAGGGTAAAGTCGTAGTCATTACCGGTGCGACGTCAGGCATTGGCGAGATCGCCGCGCAACGTCTGGCGGGCATGGGCGCGCGCATGGTGCTCGTGGCGCGTGACGCGGCGCGAGGCCAAAAGACACTGACGCGGTTGCCGAGCATCGGCTCAGGCGCTCCCCATTCGATCTACTACGGTGATCTATCGCGTATCTCCGAATCCAAACGCGTCGCGGCCGAAATCGCCGCCGCCGAACCGCGCATTGATGTGCTCATCAACAATGCCGGCGCCTTGTTCGGCACGCGCCGCCTCACCGCGGACAATCTCGAGGAGACATTCGCCACCAATCACATGGCCTATTTCGTACTCACGCTTGGACTAAAGGCGAACTTGCTTGCCGCGGCTCCGGCGCGCGTGGTGAGCACCGCTTCTGACGCACACAAGGGGTACACCTTGGATTTCGATGACCTGCAGGCCGCCAAGGGATACTTGGCGATTCGGGCCTACGGACGCTCCAAGCTCTGCAACATTCTCTTTACGCGAGAACTGGCGCGTCGCTGGAGCGGCACGGGTGTCACGGCGAACTGCCTGCACCCCGGATTCGTCGCAACGCGTTTTGGCGATGGCAGCGGCGGATTTCTGTCGACCGGAATACGCATCGCCAAAACCTTTGCCATTACCCCGGAGAAGGGCGCCGAAACCATCGTCTACCTCGCTTCCTCTCCCGATGTGGCCGCGATCAGCGGCGAATATTTTTATAAGTGCCGTCCGGCGACCCCGACAGCGGGCGGCCGAGACGACGCGGCCGCCAGCCGCCTTTGGAACGAATCCGCAAAAATTGCGGCAATCGAGGCTTGAAAAAATGACCTACAAGAAAGTCTTCGCGCTCACTCTCACCGTAGCAATGCAGTGCACGGCGTTCGCTCAGGAAGCACCCATGTCGCCTCTGCGACCCGATCAGGTCGCGTTTCGCGCGCTTTACAAGGAACTGGTTGAGACCAACACGACGTTGTCGGCAGGCAGCTGCACCCTGCTGGTGCAGCGCATCGCGGCCCATCTCAAGGCCGCGGGCTTTACGGACAAGGACATTACGCTCTTCTCAGTGCCGGATCATCCCAAGGAGGGCGGGCTCGTTGCCGTCTTGGCGGGAAGCTCGAGCACCGCGAAACCCATGTTGTTGCTGGGTCATCTGGATGTGGTCGAGGCCAAGCGCGAGGATTGGACCCGCGATCCTTTCACCCTGATTGAGGAAAATGGCTATTTCTACGGCCGCGGCGCGGCGGACATGAAGGCCATGGACGCCACTTGGATCGATATGCTGATGCGCTTTAAGAAAAGCGGCTATCACCCAAAGCGCACCATCAAGCTGGCGTTGACCTGCGGCGAGGAGACCACCTATGCGTTCAATGGCGCGCAGTGGCTCGCGAAGAACAGGCCGGAGCTCATCGCGGCCGAATTTGCACTGAATGAGGGTGGCGGCGGCCGCACCGACGGACACGGCAAGCTGGTCGTGGAATCGATCCAGGTAGGCGAGAAGGCGGCACAAAATTACCGACTGGAGACCGTCAATGCCGGCGGCCACAGTTCCATTCCCATCCGCGACAACGCGATCTATGAACTTGCCGATGCACTTGCCAAGGTTCGGGATCATGAATTTCCGGTGAAGATGACGGATACCACGCGGGCGTTCTTCGCCAAAGCGGGCGCCGCGCGCGCAGACGATGTCGGGCGCGCGATGGTGGCGCTGTCGCAGAGCCCAGCCGACAAGGCGGCCGAGGCAATCGTTTCCAAGGATCGCAGCTATCACAGCATGCTGCGCACGACCTGCGTTGCGACACTTCTGGAAGGCGGCCACGCCAACAATGCCTTGCCCCAGCGAGCTGCGGCGAACGTCAACTGCCGCATTTTTCCCGGTGAAAGTGTCGAGGGCACTCAAGCCGCTCTGGTCGCGGCGATCGGCGACACGGGTGTCAAAGTGACGCCGGTGCAACCGATTCGGCCCATCGCCGTTCCGCCGCCGCTGGATCCCAAGATCATCGGGCCGGCCGAAGCGCTGGTTACGAAATATTTCCCCGGCGTGCCCCTGATTCCTTCCATGTCGACCGGCGCCACCGACGGCATCTTTCTCGAAGCCATCGGCATCCCGGTCTTCGGCGCGCCCGGCGGTTGGGGCGATCCCGACGGCAACGGCGTGCACGGACTGAACGAGCGCCGCAGCGTGCGATCCGTATATATCGGCCGCGATTTTCTCACCGATCTGGTGAAAGCCTACGCCGACGCGGTCTAGCTGATCTTCGCGCGAAGATCGGCTAGGCGCGTTTGGCGCTCTTGGCCACAAATGGCTTGGCCTTGTTGTTCCAGTCGGCGAGAAACACGTCCTCGAAATATTGCGCAATCGGCGCGCTTTCAACGATCACGCCGGCGTCGCGGTTGAATTGAATGCCATCGGGGGAGAAGTTCTGGCTGCTGACGACGACCACGCTCGAGTCGATGACGAAGCCCTTGTTGTGCACATTCGGCTGCAAGGCAATGTTCGCGGTGAGGTCCACGCCGGCGTCCTTCATCTTTTCCGCCCAGGTCTCGCCATATTCGAGGCTCTCGATGAGCCGGACGTCCACGCCCGCTGTGACTCGCGCGGCAATCGCCTGAAGCAGGGTGGGGTAGACGCCCGTCGCCGCGGATGCTTCGATGTATTGCAGTTGCACGTACAGCGTCTTTTTTGCGCTCGCAATGAGCTTGATCATGTTAGTGACGTATTGACCCTCGGTTCCCGGCGGCAACGTGTCCGGCGTCAGCAGCGGCGTAACACTGACGCTGATATTGGCGAATGTCTTTGCGGCCACGGTTCCGGTCGACGTCGGGGCGGATGGCGCCGGCGGCGAACTTGTTTCCGCGGCAAGCTTCGCGGCGGCATCGGCTACCGCCTCGGTCAACGCAGGGCTTTCGGCAATTTGGTAAGGTTGCGCGGATTTGAAGTCCTGATTCAGATACGCCTCGAACAAATTCGCCAGCGTCTGATCTTCGATGATCACGTGCCAGTCGCGGTCTTCCGTTTTTGGCGGCGATGCCGTATCCGGTTGGTTGCTGTTGTTGAGATTGCCGCTCGACAGCCACAGCGCGGCGCTGTCGCGGACCATCACTTTGATGTGATAGGACGTTGGAAACATCTGCGCCGACACCAGGCTATCGTCGCCGGCAAGGGCTCGCACAATCCTCGATCGCGAACCTAAGGCAGCGTCGAGCTCCTGAACCGTTTGTGAATCGAGCTGGTTGCGGGTCGCGTTCGGCGGCGGATTGTCGAGCACCATCTGCAAGGTCTTAGGTTTAGTCAGCACCGTCTTGAACAGCGCGAGAATCGGCCCGGAGGTGAAATCGTACATCCCGATCACCAATGACTTTTTCGTGCCCTGGATAAACGAGGTTAGCGTGGTGAATCCCGCATCGGGACTCACATGTGCAATGATCGTAGTCGTGGTCTGTACGGGACTGAGCGGCTCACCCGGCGCCGGAACATACGTGATCTTCGGCTTCGCCGCGTGCGCGGCGAGCGCTTTCGCGACCACGGGTTGTCTCGCCGCAAAG
>DATNKC010000495.1:0-6873 GCA_035603615.1 Steroidobacteraceae bacterium
AGGAGTGGCCGGCGAGCGCAATCCAGTGGACTTCGGTAGGGCTCGAATTCAGGATGTGCAACAGGATACGTTGGCCCTGCTTGACCCTGAGCGGCTCGCCAAACCCCATCGCCTTGCCGTTGATCGTGGCGACCGCGTAGCTCGGGTTCATCGCACCGTCATCACTTGCGAGCAAGTAACCCGCCCAGTCATGCAGGGCAAGAAAGAATTCCTGATCGTAGCGCGCGGGATCGTCGCGCGGCTCGACCATCAGAAAGCCGTGCTGCCCGCTGTACTGCGCGCGGGTGAGATCATTCATCGCCATCGTGTGGGTGTGATACCACCGAAAACCCGAGGGACGGGGCGTAAACGTATAGAGAGCGGTGGAGTTCGTCGGGATCGGCGGGGTTCCCTCTTCCATGGCCCCGTCGACGTTCGGAGCATTAAAGAGGCCGTGCCAATGGACCACTTCCGGGTGATCGGTGTGGTTAGCCACCTCGATCGTGACCGGCTGGTTTTCTTTCAAGCGCAACAAGGGACCGGGCGCGTGGCCGTTATAGGCGGTGGTCTTCAATCGGTGGCGCGGTGTGAGATCCAGCGTGGTTGGTGCGATGTCGATTTTATAATCGGGCGCGCCCAGAGCGCGTACGAGCGCGGGTAATGGCGATGCGAGGGCCGCGAACGAGGAAAGCTTAAGAAGGTCGCGCCTCGATATCATTCACTTCGAGGCCCGATTCGCGTTAATTCCGCTGGTCTCTTTCGGCAGTGCGGCACGCTCGACGGAGCGCAGCCACAGCCTGAACGCCACGACACGAACGATGATGAGCACAGATAAACCCGTGGCCAAAAACAGCTGGAAATCATCTTTGGGGTTAAACCCCGCATAATCGGGGCCGCGAAAACGCTGGTCAAACAGATTGAAGCCGGCTGCGCCGACGTGCCAAAAGCTGTCGAGGAGACTGATGAGTTGACTTACGCCGACGACAGAATAGAGCAGCAAGTAGACGATGCGTGAGAGGTGACGGGATAATTCCCGAATGTCGGCGGGTAGCATCCGCTGCGAGTGCTTCACGCGCCACCAGCAGCGGGAAAACACCAAGCCGCAAAGCAGCAATGCAAACAGCGCGTGGATATTGATCCAGGACTCGAGCATTTGCCTCGGCCACGAAGCGCCGATTAGACCCAGAACTCCGATTACAACAGCGGCTAGCGCGATGCCTGCATAGAGAGCGGTGAGCATCCGCTCGCGGGCCCATGCGTGGGTCAAAAAATGCAGCGAGCGTTCGGCTTGTGCGGCCATTTTGCACTCCCGACACTCGAGGGTGGATCAATTCACTCGATTTGATGGACTATCGACTTTGCGACGCAAAGTATAGTACATCGAAGGCCAAAGGCAAGCCGCTGGGCGATGCAGCATTGACGTTATACAACTTGGCACTGCAAAGTAGTGCAAAGCTGACTTGGAGGAGCTCGAATTACGAATGAATTCCCTGTGTTTCGCCGGCGCGCGGCAGCCAATGTGTCAACCTCATTACGGCAGGACGGTCAAGACCACCATGAGGATGAAGTGGCTGATATTGGGATGGGCTGTCGCCGGAATATTTCCCCCCGTCGGCCATACCGCGGACTCTCTTCTTGATACAACGCTCGAGGACGCCAAGCTTTATTTCACCTCGCCCTTGAGGTGGGACCAGGAAGATTGGCTGTATTTCGGCGGCGCCCTGGCCGCTATTGGTGCCGCTCACTCGTTTGATGAAAGAGTTCGTGACCATTTCGCGACGGGTTCGAAGGCCATTTTGAACGGAGGCGAGGACAAGAATAGTCTGCGCGATGCCGCACCAACGGTTGCACTGATCGCGGGCACTGGGCTCGCTGCTGCGTTCTTCGATGATCATGATGGCTATCGGGAGGCTTGGTCTTTACTTGAAGCGGGCGCATTCAGCGGAGCCACCGCAGAAGTGATGGGGTATGCAGCCGGTCGAGAGCGCCCCGATGAGACTACCTCCCCGAACGAATGGGGAAAACGGGGCGACTCATTCCCGTCGCTCCACACGACGGTGGCCTTTGCGGTCGGGACGGTATTTGCTGAATCTGGCAATGATGAGTACCGCTGGATTCGTCGCATCATCGGCTACGGAGTGGCCGGTGCCACAGGCTATGTTCGAGTCAGTGAGAACGTGCATTGGCTATCGGACAGCGTTGCGGGTGCAGCGCTCGGAATTGCGACCGCGCGATTTGTTTTGAATCGACAAGAGGCGAAAGACCACGCCGCCGCGCTGCAGTTTCAGCCGGTTAAGAACGGCTGGTTGCTCTCCTATTCCATGCGTACGCATTAGCCGCAAAACGGCTTGCGCTTGCCGGGCGTGGTTTGGAACCGTTAGGATTGATGGGTGCAAAAGGTCGGCCCGGGATATTCAGGGCGGAAAACCTCGAATTATCGGCGCAATACGGCTATATCTCCCTGGCGGCCGAGCTTTCTTAGGCTGACTTGAAACAACAATGCCGGGCAAAGACCGGCGCTAACCCCGCGCAGAGGCCCTCGATGATCATCAACCGTTTGTTGCCGTCTATTCTTCTGGTGATGGCGCCGCTGATGGCCGCGCGTGCCGCGCTGCCGCGATTTCCACAGCCCTTCGGCGACAGGATCGTATTCGTCGCGGACGGCAATGTATGGTCGGTGCCGAAAGCCGGCGGTACCGCCGTGCGGCTGACCAGCGCGCCGGGCCAGGACCTGTTCCCGCGGGTCTCGCCGGACGGCAAGTGGATCGCCTATACCGAGGCGGGCAAAGCAGGCACGGACATTTGGGTGATTCCTGCCGCGGGCGGCGCCGCGCGGCGCCTGACGTTCCACCCAGCGACGGAAGCAGGCACCGGCGGTCGCCATGGGCCTGACAACATGGTGGTTACCTGGACAGCGGACTCCCGCAGCGTCGTCTATCTGTCCAAGCGAGATCAATGGAACGGTTGGATCCAAAATCTTTATCAAGTTCCTGTCGCGGGCGGAGCGCCGACACCCTTGGAAATCGATAGCGCAGTCGGCTTGGCGACTTTTGGGCCCGACGGGCACAGCATCGTTTATAACCGCATCTTTCGAAACTTCCGAACCTGGAAGCGCTACAACGGCGGCCTCGCGCAGCAGTTGTTCACTTACGATTTCAAGACACGTGAGCTTAAGCAGCTGACGAACTGGTCCGGCACGAACACCTCGCCGATGTGGTACGGAAATCGGATCTATTATCTCTCGGATCAGGACGCGCACCGTCGAGCCAACATCTGGGTCATGGATACGGACACCAAGCAGACGCGGGAGGTCACGCACTTCACAGACTACGATATCGATTTTCCCGCATTGGGCGGCGATGCAATCGCTTTCCAGCAGGGAGGCAAACTCTATCGACTGGATTTGCCCGGCGAGCACGTCGAGGAGGTTCCGCTTAGCATACCGGACGACGCTCTACGCACACGCGCCCATGTGGCCGACGTCAAAGACGCAATCCGCTCAGTCGATCCGGCCGGCCAGGTGGACTACGCGCTGGCGCCGAACGGTAAACGGACTTTGTTTTCGGCACGCGGCGATCTATTCAGCGTACCGAGCGAATATGGCGCGACGCGCAATCTGACCAGCACACAAGGCGCGGACGAAGACCATCCGGCGTGGTCGCCCGACGGGCGGACCATTGCCTACACCACCGATGCCGGTGGCGCACAACAAATTGCCGTGCGCTCTGCGGAAGGGGGACCGGAAAAGATCCTGACGTCTTTTGCGGAAGGCTATTTTTATGGACCATTATTCTCACCGGATGGAAAAACGCTGACATTCTCGGATGGCGCCCACCGGCTCTGGATCGTCGGCACCAATGCCGGAAAGCCGAAACAAGTGGCGCAGGACAAACTCTCCGAAATCCACGACCAGGTATTCTCGCCAGATGGGCGCTGGCTCGCCTTCAGCCTGTCCGCGGTGGGCCGGCGGCGCGACCTCGTGCTATACGAATTGGCGACGGAAAAATTGACCCGTCTAGGAGACGGCAGCGGGATCGATTCGAATCCCGCGTGGTCGCCCGACGGAAAGTATCTGTATTTCACATCGAGCCGCCACGAGAATCCCGTCGGATCGGACATTGAGTTCGATTTCGCCATTTTGAAGTCGACGGGAATCTACGCGATACCGCTGGCGCGGGACACGGCCTCTCCGGTCGCGCCAATGTCCGACGAGGCGAGCAGCCCCCCTGAGGACGGTCCGTCGGTGCGGGAGGATGACGCGAAGCACGGGAAAGCCAACAAGTCCGAAAGTGACGATGACAAGAAGGCCGATAAGGAAGCGCCGCCCCAACCCGTCGGTCCGATCAAGCCGATCCGGATCGATCTCGATGGCCTGATGGCGCGGGCGGTGGCGCTGCCGATCGATGCGGCAAACGTCAACCAATTCGACGTGCGCAAAGATCGCATTTACTATCTGACGCAGCCGCTGGGGCTCATCGAGGGAACACTCAGCGGAGAGAAGACGGCGTTGCGCTTCTTCGATCTTAAAATGCGCAAATCCTCGCTGATCACCGAGGACGTGGACAGCTATTCATTGTCGCTCGACGGGTCGCGTGTGCTGATCAAGCACGACAAGGATTACACCGTGCTCGCCACCAAGGCAGACGCCGCCAAGGACGCGGAGACCAAAAAGCAGCTGAAGCTCGATCATTTGCGCGAACAAGTGGACCCCGCCTTGGAATGGGCGGAGATGTTCGAAAATGCGTGGCGGCTTGAACGGGACTTGTTCTACTCGCCGCTCATGAACGGCGAGGACTGGAAAGGAGTGCACGACAGTTACCGCAAGCTCCTGCCGCTCGCCGGCTCGCGAGAAGATCTCAACTACTTGATCGGGCAGATGCTGGGCGAAATCAGCAACTCCCACACCTATGTCGGCGGCGGCGACGACGGCGACACCACGCCGCCGGCGCACAGTGCCTTGCTGGGAGTGGATTGGGCGCTCGACGCCGCCTCTGGCCGCTACCGCTTCGCGACGATTTATCCGGGCGACAACACGCGCACCGATTACCGCAGCCCGCTGGCTCAGCCCGGTCTCAATGTGAAGGCTGGGAATTATCTGCTGGCGATCAACGGCGCCGAACTCCGGGCGCCGACCGATCCGGACAGTCTCCTGCAACTTGCAGATGCCGACACGACCGTGGATCTCGCCATTGCCGATAACCCCGGCGGCGCGCCTCGTCACATCATCGTCACGCCCGTTACGACGGAGCTGAGTCTGCGTGAGTCTGCCTGGATCGCGCACAATCGCGCTGTCGTCGACAAGCTGTCCGGGGGCCGCGTCGGCTATGTATACATGTCGGATATGGAACAACTGGGACTGCAGCAGTTCGTGCGCCAATTCTATGCGCAGCTCGGAAAACAAGCCTTGATTATGGACGACCGGTGGAATGGAGGGGGATTCATCGCCCCATTCGCTCTTGAGCGCTTGCGGCGCATGCTCGTGTCGCTCGGAACCAATCGCGAGTCCGGGATCTCGACCGAGCCACTGGAGGTCTTGAACGGCCCCAAGGTGGCGCTGCTCAATCATTGGTCGGCCTCCGACGGCGATATTTTCCCCTATCTATTCCGTCTTTATGGTCTCGGCAAACTGGTCGGCACGCGCTCCTGGGGCGGCGTACGCGGAATCCGCGGCAACTGGCAATTAATGGACGGCGGATACATCACGATTCCCGAGGACGCGCTCTACACGCTCGATCGTCAGTGGGCAGTCGAGAACCGTGGAGTCGAGCCCGATCTCGACATCGAGAACCTGCCAGCCGATTTGCTCGCGGGCCACGATGCGCAACTGGAGGCAGCAGTCGATCTGATGCTCAAGGCGATTGCCGGCAAACCGGCTGGACTGCCGCCGCCACCGCCGCCGCTTCCAGCCTACCCGCCGAGTGGAATTGTGCAGCCGCAGCCCTAGCGTTGCCAGGGGCGAGCGTGGGTCGTGAAATGAAGCGGGCAAACATTGGTTGCGGCGAGACGCCCACCATCGGCTGGCTTAACTTTGACAACTCGATGAGCATCAGACTGTCGTCCTATCCTGCTCTTTGTAGAATTCTTCGCAAAACCAGGCTCATCAATAGCACTCAATGGGTGCGGATAAAATTCTGTCAGACCAATGAAATTGTTTGGGCTAACGCCGCGAAGAGAATTCCACTTGCGGATAATTCGGTTGAGGTCCTTTACAGTTCTCATATGCTCGAACATCTCGACCGTGTTGAAGCCAAGCGCTTTCTGGATGAGGCGCGCAGGGTTCTGACACCAGACGGCATCATCAGGCTGGCCGTTCCAGATATTAAGGCACTCGTCCAAAAGTACGTCGACGATGGCGACGCAGATTCATTTATCGAGTCTGCCTATATGTGTATACCGAGGCCGCGAAGCATATCCGAGCGTCTGTCAATACTGCTCGTTGGCACGAGGCATCACCAATGGATGTACGACAGCAGATCCCTATGTAAGCTGTTGGTCGAGAGTCGATTCACGGACGTGCAGTCTGTGGAGGCTGGGCATACCCGAATAACCAATTCCGAGCCGCTGGATTTATATGAAAGAAAAGACGAATCAATTTATGTGGAGGCAAGGAAAGCCTGACTGACTCGATTTCCGCAGCGGCGTCATCGATGATTGTCGTGCAGCGCACTGATTTTTTGCTATTTTCCCGACTTCGCTTTTTCCGCCATGATCGCGACCACCTTTGAGCCAGCGTACTCGGCCGCCGGTGGATCTATGTTTGCCAATGCCACCACCGTGTACGGCGAACCCAGCACGAGATACAGTCGCGTGCTTACGCCCGGGAATCCGCCGCCGTGACCGACGACGGTACGGCCGTATAACTCACTGATCTCCATTGCGTAGCCATATTTTGCG
>DATNKC010000496.1:0-2589 GCA_035603615.1 Steroidobacteraceae bacterium
CAGATCCTGGCGGTGCCGACGCTGGTGCGTCGGCTGCCCGAGCCGTTGAAGCGAATCATCGGAAATCTATCGAACATGGAACGGGTTTTGGTGGGCTTGGATTTGCGCCCGGTTACGGCGCCATGAGCGAGAAACTGCCGCCGGATCTTGCAAAGGGTCCGCCCTACGTGTTGCGTCTTTTTATCACCGGCACAACATCGCGCTCAGTGAGGGCGATCGCCAATCTTCGGCGGGTGTGCGAAGAGCGGCTGCATGGTGAGTACGACCTCGAGGTGGTCGATATTTACCAGCACCCCGCGGCGGCGCAGGAGTATCAGATCTTGGCCGCGCCGACCTTGGTCAAAATGCTGCCGCTGCCGCTGCGGCGAATCATCGGTGACCTTGCCAATGAAGAGCGCGTGCTGGCGGGCCTGGGCTTGAGTCCCAAAGAAATCGCCATTGCCAAATGAAACCTACCCTCGGCCAAGAATCTTCCGCCGCCCTTGCCGATGCGAATGCGCAGCAGCGTCTGCGCCTGGAGAATAGTGCACTTCGAGAGAAGCTGCGGGAGGCTGAAGAGACGCTTGAAGCAATCCGAAATGGAGATGTGGACGCGGTAGTCGTCTCGGGCGCCGACGATGTCCCCCGCGTTTACACCCTCGAGACTGCGGATCAGACATACCGGCTACTGGTCGAGGAAATGCAGGAAGGCGCATTGACTCTGACGCGCGGCGGCGACATTCTTTATTGCAACCGGCGCCTCGCCGAACTGGTCGAGACTGAGCCTGAGCGGGTGATCGGCGGGTCTTTGGCGCGATTCATCGCGGCAGCCGATTGGCCCAGCGTGCTCGACTTGATTACTTCCAGTTCGAAAGGCGAACTGGGAATCAAAACGGAGCAGGGACACATCATTCCTACTCATGTGTCCTTCAGCGCTTTGCGGGCCGACGGTTTGAATGACGAAGAGATCTATTGCTGCATCATTACCGACCTGACCGAGCAACGCAGTGCGGCCGATCAGCTGCGTGGCGCGCATGCGGCCCTGTTGGCCCAGGTCGCGGAGCGCGAGCACACCGAACGATTGCTGCGCCAAAGCCAGAAGATGGAGGCGGTTGGCCAGCTGACCGGCGGCATCGCCCACGATTTCAATAATCTTCTGATGGTCATCAGCGGCGGCCTGAGCATATTGGGCCGCGAGCTGACCGACGAGCGACGCCGGGCGGTGCGGGAGGGGATGCGTCAAGCGGCCGAGCGCGGCGCTGCGCTCACGCGGCAGCTCCTGGCTTTCTCGCGGCAAAAGGAACTTCACGCAAAGCCGATCGCAATTCCTCGACACGTTGATGGAATGAGGGAGCTGCTCGATGGCTCGCTGGGCGGATCGGTAACGGTTAAAACGGTTTTTCACCCGGACGTGTGGCCGGTGCGCGTCGATGAGGGCGAGCTGGGCATCGCGTTGCTGAATCTTTGCGTGAATGCGCGCGATGCCATGCCCCAAGGCGGCGCAATCACAGTCGCTGCGGTGAACCGCGCCGATGTCCGCGAATACGGGATGACCGGAGATTTTGTGGAGTTGTCGGTGAGCGACACCGGTGTGGGCATGGACGCGGAAACCATTGCGCGCTGCCTCGAGCCGTTTTACACCACCAAGGATATCGGCAAAGGCTCGGGATTGGGCCTCGCGCAGGTGTATGGCTTTGCGCACGGTTCCGGAGGTTCGGTGCAAATTGAAAGCCGAGCTGGTGAGGGGACTAAAGTTCTGCTGCTGCTGCCACGGTCCAGTGAGTCACCAAGCGCCACCGCACGGCAAACGGGGTCCGGCGACGCGGTCTCGGCAGGCGCTCATGAACTGTGCCGGGTGCTTCTGGTTGAAGACGATGTTCAGGTCGCGTCGCTCACGAGCGCGATGTTGGCTGAGCTGGGCTACGAGGTGATACCGGTTACGACTGGACAAGCCGCCTTGAATGAGCTCGCGGCAACCCCCGGTATCGGACTGGTGCTATCGGATGTCATGATGCCGGGCGGCATGGACGGAATGGGGCTGGTGCGAGAAATGCGCCTGCGCCGAATCTCGTTGCCCGTGGTGTTGGTCAGTGGTTTTTCCGCGGCGGCGAAACGCGACGCCGAGGACGAGGGCATTCCGCTGCTGCCGAAGCCTTACACTTTGGGCGATCTGGCGGCGCAACTGACTTCAGCGCTATCGATGCCTCGCGCGCTCGGGCAGCACCCGCCTCCTTAAAGCAAACGCCGCCGCCTTATTCTTCAGAGCAAATTGTTCGGCCAAATCATCGTTCGCCACATGTGCGCAACCGCCGAGCCATCGAACCCCAGACCCTCCTGCGGCTGCTTGAAATGCCGGCCGATAATATCGGTGAACAGCTCCGGGTCGACGGTGACGTTGGGATCGAACGAATACAAGTCGTTCAAAGTGATGAGGCGCGAAGTCATGTACCAACGATGTTGTCGCGCTTGCGCGTAAGCGTGCTTGATGTACTCCTCAGGCTGGTAGTCGGGACCAAAGAACTTGATGTAGGCCTCAGGATATTGATAGCCCACCGATTCATCCGCGAAAAAACGCAATGCCTGGTGATTTCGGACCGCCCAACTGATTTC
>DATNKC010000497.1:0-2944 GCA_035603615.1 Steroidobacteraceae bacterium
TGAGCGCCGAAAAGCGGGCATACCAAATGCTGCAATTTCTCCGCAGCACCGGAACTAGGGCGTGTACTCATAAACCGCTTTGGTCGAAGGCCGCCGGCAATGTCCGCTATTCCACGCTTTGCGGACTCAACTCGGACCTCGCCTGAGGTCCGAGAAGGGCCAAAGCACAAAATCGCTGCGCGATAATTCGCTGTGGCGATCGGCACGACTGCGAATGCGGTAACTGGGGCGGAGATCATCGATAGCGAGCGGGGCGCCCTGTCTTGAAGATCGAGGTGTCGTCGACCTCATCTCAGACAGGAGTTACCGATGAGTACCGATACCATCAGCCCGCTGCGCCAGCGGATGATCGAGGACATGAATGCCCGCAAGCTCTGTGCGGCCACGCAGACAGGTCACATCCGCAGTTGCAAGCGTTTCGCAGCGTTTCTCAACCGGTCTCCCGACACGGCCACACTTGAGGACATCCGCCTGTTCCAGCTGCACTTGGCCGAGACCGGAGTAAGCATCTGCAATCGCAACCGCATTATGACCGGGCTGCGGTTCTTGTTCCGCGTGACGCTGCGGCGACTGGATCTTGCCACCGAGATTTATCACATCCGCGAACCGCAAAAGATTCCGCTGGTGATGAGCCCGGACGAGACCAAGCGCCTGCTGGCCGTCGCCAGCAGCCTCAAGGCCCGCATTCTCCTCAGTCTCAGCTATGGCTGCGGATTGCGTGCCGGCGAGGTGGTCCAGCTGAAGGTCAAGCATATCGACAGCGCGCAGAAGATCATTCGCATCGAGCAGTCCAAGGGTCGCAAGGATCGCAATGTCATGCTATCGGCCGAGACGCTCGATCTGTTGCGGCAATGGTGGAAGGCGCGCCCACCGGTTTACGATGCCACAACGCCCCTTCAAGAACGCTGGCTATTTCCTGGCCGCAAGCCCGGCAAGCCGATGACCACCCGCCAGCTGAGCCGCCTGTTCCAGGAAGCGGCGGACGCGGCCGGGATCAAGAAGAGCGTGACGCTCCATGCGCTGCGCCACAGCTTCGCCACCCATCTGCTCGAACGCGGCACCGATATCAGAATCATCCAAGCGCTTCTGGGGCACGACAAATTAGACACCACGGCGCGCTACACGCGCGTCGCCACCGGCATGATCGCCGGCATCGAGAGCCCGCTTGATCTGCTGTCGCAGCCGCGCAAAAAGCCCAGGAGGAGCAGGAAAGCCCAGCTGCCGGCGTAACGGCTGACAGCTGTGTCCCGTCCAGTGCTGGAGGTCGCGGACATCTTCCGCGACCACGGGGCGGCGTGGCGCAGAGCCAATGCCGGGCACGTCAGCCTCGACCAGATGAAGGTGATGAGCGCAATCGAGCGCTGCCGCACCGCGGCGCTTGGCGGCCACGTCGCGCGATGCGAGGACTGCGCGCACACCGTCATCGCCTACAATAGCTGCCGCAACCGGCACTGCCCAAAATGCCAGGGCGCAGCGGCAAAGCAATGGCTCGCCGAGCGTGAGGCGGACCTGTTGCCTGTCGGCTACTTCCATGTCGTCTTCACTTTGCCGGCGCCCATCGCCGATTTCGCCTACCACAACAAGGCGGTCATCTACGACCTGCTGTTCAAGGCCTCCGCCGAGACCGTGCTGACGATCGCGGCCGATCCCAAGCATCTCGGCGCCCACATCGGTATCACCGCCGTGCTGCACACCTGGGGCTCAACCATGACCCACCATCCGCATATCCACATGATCGTGCCGGGCGGCGGCGTCGCATTGGATGGCAAGCGATGGCTGTCGAGTCGCCCAAGGTTCCTCCTCCCCGTGCAAGTTCTCTCGCATCTGTTCCGACGACTGCTCCTGCAAAAACTCCGCGCCGCCCACAAGGCCAACCAATTGCAGTTCTTCGGCCAGCATGCCCATCTCGCCGAGCCAAAGGCCTTCGCGGCCTATTTGGCGCCGTTGCGCAAGATCGAGTGGTACCTCTACTTAAAGTCGCCGTTCGGCGGACCCGAGGCGGTGCTCGCTTATCTGTCGCGCTATACCCACCGCGTCGCCATCGCCAACAGCCGGCTCATCGCCTTCAACGAGAACGGCGTCACCTTCAGGTACAAGGATTATCGTGCCGACGGCCGCGCCCGCTACAAGACGATGACGCTCGCCACCGACGAGTTCATCCGCCGCTTCCTCGTCCACATTCTGCCGCACGGCTTCCACCGCATCCGATACTATGGCCTGTTCGCCAATGGCAACCGTGCGGCCAATATCGCATGCGCCCGCGATTTGCTCGCCGTGCCATCTCGCCCAAAACAACCAGAGATACCCGAGGCCACAGCAGAAGCCGACCAGCCGCGCATGTTGTCGCGTCCATGTCCTTGCTGCGGCGGCCGGATGATCATCATCGAGACCTTCGCGCGCGGCTGCCAGCCAAAAAACCGCCCCACACCGGCTCCGCTAGCGATCAGGATCGATACCTCATGACCTTGTTACCGCGGACAGACAACCGCCCCGATACTCACTCTTGCGGCCACCTCGTCGCCGCCAATGCTCAAGCTCGTCGCGGTCCGCTCGATCGGCCCGCAGTCGCACCACAAATGCTACCCGAGCTGCCGTCCGTTCCTTCACCGCCGCGCGTTAACCCAACCTCCGCGCTAATACGATCGCCGCAAGCGTTCCGATCCAAGCCACTCACGCATCACGCCGCGCTCAAATCCCCATAGCGTGCACTGTACCGCCGGCGCACGACCGATCGCGATTTCGTGCCTTGGCGCTTTTTGGACGCCGGCCGATCGAGCGCGTGGCTGCCATTGTATTCACCAGCATCCAAAAACCTGCACACTTCCGGAAGTCAACCAGGGACTCGTGCCAGTCGGGCTTGCCCAGGGGCAATGTGCATGGCCGAAGAGCGCCTTCATAGGCGGCTCGCTGCAATCCTGTCAGCCGACGTCGTCGGTTACTCGCG
>DATNKC010000498.1:0-5239 GCA_035603615.1 Steroidobacteraceae bacterium
ATGTCACGTGGGTGCCGTGACCGTAGGGATCGCTGATGTCTCGGCTGTAGGTCTCCAGCAGCGGCGGCAAATAGTAATGAGGATTTTGCCGCGCCAGGATCACGTCATATTGCGCCAGCACGCGGCTGCGGCTCTCGCCCGGCGCGCTTTGCAGCGGCCCCTCTTGATTCCAAAGACCCGAATCGATGACGGCTACCGTAACGCCACGGCCGGTCATGCCGCCAACCTGCAAATTCGCGGCGTCGACCTCGCTCGGATAATAGGTCTCCGGTAGCGTGCCCATGGAACTGGCGATGACGGTGGAATCATCATAGACGTGAAGCTGCGGCAGCTGTTCGGCGCGCAGCGCCGCAATTTCGCGCTCATCGAGCGCCGCGGCGACCGCGCGGATGACGCTAAGATCGCCGGTGACGATACCGCCCGCCACGGACACTGCATTGCGAGCCATCTCGCTGCTCTGGGATTGAACGATGTAATGCCGACGCGCGAAAGACGCCGCAACACTCCGGTGCGCGGGCAGCAATGCCGGCGCCGGCGATTTCACCAGGCCGGTGCGCGCGGCGCGAACGGTCGCGGCCGCAGGATCAGTGTGGAAATTGGACGTCGTCAGACACAGCGTGACGCCGCATATGACAGACGGCAGCAACCAATTCCGCTGCGTGTTACTTGATGACATGTCGCGTTTTTCCCATTGCGTTCGGTACTTGTACTGCGCAACATTCTCGGCGATTCAACCCGTCTAAAAATAGCGACACTCACCATAACCACCGTGCGCAGGTCGCAGTTCTCGACGCCGCGCCAGATATGTCAATACAGAAATTAATGCTGCCGCCGCAATGCGTGCTACCCGAGCATGTCGTGCGACATAAGCACGATGCAAATGCGCAACAGTCGGGTATCCCCTCAGAATCTCAATATTTTGTTTAGCGCGAGAACCGTGATCAGCGCCGTCAGGAAGGAAATCAGGATCGTGATGGTCACGCCGACGATGCCATCCCGATGCTCGCGATACCAAAGATCCATGCGGCCCCGCCGCGTGTGCAGACGGATGGCGCGGTCCGCACCTGCAAATGTGACCGCCGCGTAAAACATGCCATCGCTGCGTCTTGCGTAAGTGATCAAGCGGCGATACTGCAAGTAGCGCAGCGGCAGTTCGAGTTTTGCGGTGAGCAACTTGCCGCGAATTTCTTCGGGAAACTCGCTGGGATCCAGGCTTTGCAATTTGCCGTCCTTGCTCCACGACTCCCCCTCGCCCAAGGGATGCATCGCAAGCCACAGCAGCTGCTCGCTGGAGACCTGCACATCTTCGTCGATGTTCTCGCGATAGTAGTACAAACCGTGCAGGATGCGATCTTCGTCGTCTCGGCTCATTTTAGTGGTATCGCATAATCCAAACTGGCAACATGCGCTCAATGGCGGCTGACAAAAGCAACGCACCGATTCTACATCGCTCGCTTTGGCGTGCCCAATGCGCATTGATGCTGGCGCTGCTGATCGCGGCGGGCAATTCATCAGCCGGCAGCATATTATTCATCGGCAACAGCTTTACCTTTGCCTACGGCTCGCCGGTCAGGTACTACCGCGGGGATAGCGTCACTGATCTCAATCGCGACGGCCAGGGCGGCGTGCCGGCCCTGTTCAAGTCCTTCACGACTCAGGCGGGTTTGAGCTACGACGTCTACCTTGAAACCCAGCCGGGCGTCGGCATCGACTGGCACCTGGAACACAAGCTGGACGTCATCGGTGCAAGAGCGTGGGATACCGTGGTGATGCACGGATTTAGCACCTTGGATGCAAAGAAGCCCGGCGATCCTGGCGTTTTGATCGCAAGCGTGCGGCAGATGGCTGAAGCTTTGCGCGCCAAGAACTCCAAGGTCGACATCCGAGTCATGGCTACCTGGCCGCGCGCGGATCTAACCTACCAGCCGCAAGGCGCCTGGTACGGCAAGCCGATTGAGGCGATGGCGCACGATGTCCGGGACGGCTACAACCGCGCGGCGGCGGCCATGCCAGGCATCTCGGTGATTCCCGTGGGCGACGCGTGGGTTCGAGCGATGCACACCGGCGTAGCGGATGCCAATCCGTATGACGGCATCGAAGCCGGCAAGGTCAATTTGTGGACCTATGACAGCTATCACGGCAGCACTTACGGGTATTACTTGGAGGCCCTGGTGCTATTCGGGGCGATCACCGGCAAAGATCCACGGGCGCTCGGCGAATTCGAGTGTTCCGGCTTTGAATTGGGCCTGTCGCCACCGCAGGTCGGCGCCCTCCAACAGGTAGCGTTTGATCAGCTGGCGGCGGAGGGTACACTAAGCGCCGCGCAAGCGAAGCCCCCGGTCAAAGCGACTTCGCCCGCGAAGTGCGGCGCGTTGCGCTAAAGGCGCATTTAGCCAAGAGAGAACGACCATGCGGCGATTGATAATTTTGGGACTGGGCGGTTGCCTGCTGGCCTCACCTCTGTATGCGGCGCTGAAGCCCGGCGCCCAGGCGCCGGCCTTTACGACCGCCGCGACGCTGGCTGGAAAGCCGTTTACGTTTTCCTTGGCGGACGCGCTGAAGAGCGGTCCGGTCGTGCTATATTTTTATCCCGCGGCCTTCACCAAGGGCTGCACCGTCGAGGCGCATGACTTCGCCGAGGCAACCGACCAATTCAAGGCCCTGGGTGCCACGGTGATCGGCGTTTCGCATGATTCCATCGATACGCTGAATAAATTCTCGGTGAGTGAATGCCGCAATAAGTTTGCCGTCGCTTCAGATGCCGACAAGAAAATCTCGACGGCATACGACGCCAATCTGTTCATCACCTCCTATTCGAACCGAACTTCGTACGTGATCGCGCCCAACGGCACCATCATTTATGAATACACGGCGCTCAATCCCGACAAACACGTCGAAAACACCATGGCGGCGGTTGCGAAGTGGCAAGCTGACCACAAGCAGGGCGGCTAAGTGGCTTTTTCCCTGTATGAGGCGACGATACCGTCCTATCGGCAGATTTTGGGCGCAGTCGGCGGCTTGCTTGGCAAGGCGGAATCGTATTGCGCAGAGCAGAAACTGCCGGCCGAGGAGATCATCCAAGCCCGCCTCGCTCCGGATATGCTGCCCTTCGCCTATCAAGTGAAATCCACTGCCACGCATTCGCTGGGCGCAATCGAGGGTTTGCGCAAGGGTGTGTTCTCCCCCGACATGACGCCGCCGCCGCAGACTTTCTCCGCCCTCAAGACCAAAATAGCCGATGCGCTGGCGGCGCTCGAAGCTATCGATGCCGCTGAAATCGATGCCTTCCTGGGACAGGATATGCGCTTTGCGTTCGGCGAACGGCAAGTGAACTACACCGCGGAAAATTTTCTTCTGTCCTTCTCCCAACCGAATTTCTATTTTCACGCAACGACGGCGTATGACATCCTGCGCTCGAAGGGACTGCCGCTCGGTAAGCGCGATTTTGTGGGCCGAGTGCGAATCAAAGCCTGACCTGCGCTGCCGGACCGGCAAAGTGCGAATTAGAACCTGACCTTGCCCGCTAGAGTGATAGCGGTCTCACATAATACCGCTGCCGTGCTGGGTATTCGCACCCCACACGGTTATATTCCCCGCCCTAACACGGGAGTCATCTCATGGTTACTTTATTGGTATTGGCGTTCCTCGCCGCCGCCCTGATCGCCTACGTCGTCGGCATCTACAATAGCCTCGTGCGCGTCGGCAACGAAGTCAAGCTCGCCTGGTCGAACATCGACGTGCTGCTCGTTCAGCGGCACGACGAATTGCCGAAGCTGATCGAAGTATGCCGGCAGTATATGCAATACGAGCGGGACACCCTGGAGCGCGTGACCAAGGCGCGTAGCGCCGTTGATGCCGCGCGCGGCTCCGGAAATATCAACTCGGTCGGCGCGGCGGAGCAGGAATTGCGCGCGGGACTTGGCGGCCTCTTCGCGGTGGCTGAGAACTATCCGGACCTCAAAGCCAACGAAGCATTCCGGCAGCTGCAAGCGAGAATCAGCGCGCTGGAAACCGCGATCGCCGATCGACGCGAAATTTACAACGATTCCGTGAATGCGAACAATGTCCGCCTGCAGACCTTTCCCGATACGCTCATCGCAAGTTTCGGCAACTTTCGTCCGGCCAAGCTGTTGGAATTCCTAAGCGATGAAAAATCGGATGTCGATGTCAAGGCGCAATTCGCGCGCTAACGATCCGGCGTTGCGGCGGCCATGCATAGCTCGACGATTACCGATTACTGGACAGCCGCCGCGCTCCTTGGCGCGGCCGCCTGCTGGGCGCTCTATAAATTCTCTTCGAGAATTCGGCGCGATCGACTCATAGAAGACACGCCGCTCGTCAAGATCCGGTCCGCCGCACAGGGCTACGTCAAAGTATTCGGTCGAGCCAAGATGGACGGCGCTGACTCAGCCACGGCGCCCTTGAGCTCGCGGCCCTGCATCTGGTGGAGCTTCGACGTCGAAGAAAAATACCGCAATGCCAAGGGAGAGACCAGCTGGCGCTCGATCAACAGCGCCAGCAGCGTCACGCCCTTTGTGCTAGCCGACGGCGATGGTGAGTGCTTGATTGGCCCCGTCAACGCGGAGATCACCCCTACCAGTCATGACGTCTGGTACGGCGATGAACCGACGCCCTCGGGTCCGCCGAGCGGCTCGACGGGATTCCTAACCGGCGGTCAGTATCGATACACCGAGCAGCTGCTCTGCGCCGGCGACCAACTGTCGGTGACCGGCGAGCTGCGTTCGAATTCCACGATGGAATCCTCCGACGCGGCCGCCGCCACGTTGCTGCGCCAGTGGAAAGCAGACCAGCCGGCGCTGCTCGCCCGATTCGACCAGAATCACGATGGCAAAATCGACGCCGCCGAGTGGGAGAATGCCCGGCGCGCGGCAGCAGCGGAGAGCCAAGCACATACGTTGAAGTCTGAGATCGTGCGGACCAGCATCATTGGCGAGCCGACCCACGGCGAGCCATTTCTCATCGCGCCCATGGACTCGAGTCATCTGGTCAATCGCGAGAAGCTTTTCGCCGCGATGTTCTTCGCGATTGGGATCATTTGCGCCGGCCTTTGCGCGTGGGCCATAGAACACGCACGTGCCCTTCTAGGCTAGGGCAGGTTTCGGCTATTGCTTGATCTTCGCCACGCGTCCTTCGGTGGGAAATTTCTGAAACTGCAGCGCATCGTGTCCCGGCACGACGCGGTCCACTGAGCCTGCCAACTCGATCATGCGTTGCTGCT
>DATNKC010000499.1:0-4494 GCA_035603615.1 Steroidobacteraceae bacterium
AGCCGAGAGGATGCAACGTCAAATCCTCGCGACCGAGATCCGCGCGCACGGGGCTGAGTATCCGGACACGCTGTTGGCCGAGAGCGAACTTGCCTCGACTCTGTTCGTGGAGCGGCGCTACGCGGAAGCTGAAAAGCTCGCCCGGGAAACTTTCGACATCCAGTTGCGACAGCTCGGACCTCGGCATCGCGATGTGATGGATACGCTGCAGCGGTTGGGAATGGCGATGGCCTTGAACCACCATTATGCACAAGCAAAGTTGCTGTTCACCGATGTGATCGACAAGCGGCGTAACTCCCAAGGATCGGCGAATCCTTGGTATGTGTGGTATGCCTTCGCCTGTGCGGCCACCGCGGCGGACCAGCCCGATGATGCGCTCCATTATTTGCGTGAGGCGGTCAATCAAGGATTGAAAGACGCCGACGGCTTGGCGACAGACCATGATTTGAAGGGCCTTCGCGCCAACCCGCGATTCCAACAGCTCATCGCGGAGCTGAAGGGACCGATTGCAGGCGCCCAGGCCAAATAAATGCCGGGCGAAGCGGGCGCACCGCACTCGCCCTGGCCGCGCTGGAGCTTGCCGCCCGGCGCGCGCCTAAGCCTTGGCTTTCTCAGCTATTTTCGATGGTTACGGCAGTCTCGTCGGAGATCGCCTACAGCCAAATCAGCGGCACATGAAAGCGAGTATTCTTAGATAGTCCCCCACGATGCTTTTCCAGCCATTACGATGGGAGTTCGTTGCGTCGTCATTTACCCCTGGGGCTCTTTATGCCAAGCACGAATACGGTCTCTCCCGCTGACCTGCGCGCTGAATGCTCGGCGCTCGAGCGCCGCTACCGCGAGGTACGCGCGGCAACCGTGGCGCTTGCGCTCCCCTTATCGGATGCGGACGCGACGGTGCAGTCGATGCCGGACGCCAGCCCCGCGAAATGGCATTTGGCGCATACCACCTGGTTCTTCGAGTCGATGGTGCTGACCGCCGATTCTTCAAACTACAAAGCTTTCGATGAGCGGTTCAATTTTCTCTTTAACTCTTACTATGAATCGGTTGGCGCTCGCCAGCCTCGGCCGCTGCGTGGCTTGCTCACACGGCCTACGCTTGCGGAGGTCCTTGCGTATCGCGACTACGTCGACTCCGCGATCGCGCAGCTGCTGCAAAGAAGCCCGGCGGAGGGGTTGCTGAAAGTCATTGAGCTGGGCTGCCATCACGAGCAGCAGCATCAGGAACTCTTGCTGACCGACATCTTGCATTTATTCGCGCAGAATCCCCTGCGCCCTGCTTACCGAGAATCTGTCCCGCTCCCGGTCGAACTCATCGACAGGTCGCAGACCTATCGAGGTTTTCCGGGCGGACTGGTGGATATCGGGCACCCAGGCCCGAGTTTTGCGTTTGATTGCGAAGGACCGCGCCACACCGTCCGCATCGAACCCTACCGGCTGTCCGATCGACTGGTCACGAACGGGGAGTGGGCCGAATTTATCGCGGATGGCGGATACCGCAATCCGCTGCTCTGGCTTTCTGACGGCTGGGCCACGGTGCGAAGCGAAGCCTGGTCGGCGCCGCTTTACTGGGAAGCGCGCGACGGCGAATTTTGGAGCATGACTTTGCGCGGTGCTCAGCCTATTGATCCTGATGCGCCGGTCACGCATGTCAGCTATTTCGAAGCGGACGCCTTTGCCACCTGGGCAAGCAGGCGGTTACCGACCGAAGCTGAGTGGGAGGCGGCCGCGCAGAACCTGGCCGTCGCCGGCAATTTTGTGAATTCCGGTCGCCTGCGGCCGCGGCCGGCGCCCCAGGCCACGGGCGAATTGCGGCAAATGTTTGGGGATGTATGGGAGTGGACGCGAAGTGCCTTCTTGCCCTATCCGCGGTTTCGTCCAATGGAAGGAGCGCTCGGAGAATACAACGGTAAATTCATGTCCGGTCAGTTCGTATTGCGCGGCGGTTCCTGTGTCACTCCGGAAGATCACGTGCGGGCGACTTACCGAAACTTTTTTGCACCGAATGCTCGATGGCAATTCTCTGGATTGCGATTGGCGGAGGACGCGTAATGCTTGCTACCGCAGACTATCGGCTCTCGCAGCCGGAACTATTTCGTCAGGATGTCATCGCAGGGCTGTCGAAGCGCCGCAAGAGCTTGCCGTGCCGCTGGCTATATGACGAGCGGGGCTCGGAGCTGTTCGAAGAGATTACGCAGTTGGAAGAATATTATCCGACGCGCGTCGAGACCGGAATTCTGCGCGCGAACGCGGCGGAGATGGCCGGCTTTGTCGGCAAGGGTGCGACGCTGATCGAATATGGCGCGGGCGCCGGCATCAAGACGGAAATACTGATCGGCGCGCTGCAGGCGCCGCGGCTGTATGTACCGGTCGATATCTCCGGGGATTTTCTTGATCAAGCGGTGATCTCACTCAGGCACCGCTTTCCGGACATCGGCATTTGGCCCATTGTCGCTGACTTCACCGGGGACTTCGACATTCCCTCCGCCATCCCCCTGAAGGGGCGGTCTGCGTTTTTCCCGGGATCGACCATCGGCAATTTGGATCACGGCGAGACCGTGTCCTTCCTGCGGCGCATACATCGGCACGTGGGCCCAAAGGGTACCGCCGTCATCGGCGCAGACCTGACCAAGGACATCAAAGTTCTGCGGGCCGCCTACAACGATCGGCAGGGTGTGACGGCGGCATTCAATACCAATCTTCTGGCGCGGATCAATCGCGAGCTGGACGGCGATTTCCGCTTGGATCGCTTTGCACACGAGGCGCGCTGGAACAGCATGAACTCTGCGGTTGAGATGCACCTGGTGAGTCTCGAAGCGCAGACCGCCGTGGTGGATGGGCAGAGTTTCGACTTCGAGGCCGGCGAGTCAATTCATACGGAAACGTCCCGCAAGTACGACGTGCGTTTCCTTTCCGCGCTGGTCGAGAGCGCAGGGTGGTACATCGAAGAGATGTGGACGGATGCGCGTCAGTCCTTCGGAGTATTCGGCCTCGCCTCGCTGTCTTGATCCACGCAGCCGTTCTAAAGTCGTCGCCCGCGCCTGCCGTTCAACAAGAAGGCAACGACGACAACGAGCACGATCAGTCCGATGGGACCGATGCCCCATCCTGCGCCCATGCCCCAGTACAATCCGCCGCCGCCGCCGAACAGCAGCAGCAGAATAATGAGCAGCAACACCATATCCATGGATTATTCCTCTATTTGTTCTAGTAAATCGCGTACAAACTATCGTCGCAGCATGCCCATGAAAGATTTTTGTGGGGCTGCCATGTATCCGGCCAGAAAACCCAGCGAAGCCGCCACGCCGGCGATCACGCCGATGGCAATCCAGGGGTTTTCTCGCACGTAATCGTCGGCAGAACTTGCGGCGTTTCGAATGGCATCGATCGCGGCAGAATCCGCCTTGGAAATTGCGCTCTTGGCGGATTCGATCGTATCCGACACGCGGGAGCGTAGCTCTTGCAGCTGCGGGCTCTGATCGTTGGCCACCTTGCTCATCAGGCCTTCGACATGGCCGGCCAGCTGTTGTAGTTCCTGTGACTTGTCCATCATGGCCCTCCTGATTCAGTCCAATGATCGTCACTCATGATCTTGCAACGGCGCGCACTCGTCTGTAGGCGATCACGCTCACTTGCGGGTGTGAAATCTCACAGGATGTCTCGACGCCGGTGAAATCCGCGGTCAATATCGGTTCCGTGACGTCGGCGAACCGTAAAACCGCGATCTGGTCTGTGATACGCGTCTCCAGCGGCAATTTCCTGGAGATGTACGACTTCATGGTCTTCGGCTACTACGCCGCGGCGATCGGCAAAGCCTTTTTTCCCAGTGACAACGTGTTTGTCTCGCTGATGCTCTCGCTCATGACCTTTGGCGCGGGCTTTCTGATGCGTCCCTTGGGCGCCATCGTACTCGGTGCCTACACCGATCGGCACGGCAGGCGCGCCGGCTTATTGTTGACTCTGTCGTTGATGTCGGTCGGTATCGTTTCGATCGCGCTCACGCCGGGTTACGCGAGGATTGGCCTGATCGCGCCGCTCTTGGTGCTGTGCGGTCGATTGCTGCAGGGTTTTTCAGCGGGAATGGAATTGGGCGGCGTCTCGGTCTATTTATCGGAGATAGCGACGCCGGGCCACAAGGGATTCTATGTCAGCTGGCAATCGGGCAGTCAGCAGATCGCGGTGATGTTCGCTGCGCTGGTTGGCGTGCTGCTGAGCAATGGGCTCTCGCCCGAGCAAATGCTGAGCTGGGGATGGCGCGTGCCACTCCTCATCGGCTGCGCCATCATTCCCTTTCTCTTCTGGCTCAGGCGCTCCTTGCAAGAGACCGATGAATTCATCGCCCGCAAGTCACGGCCAAGCATTTCGCAGATACTCGGATCCCTCAAGGTCAACTGGAAGATCGTGCTCATCGGGACCATGATGGTCACGATGACGACCGTGTCCTTCTACATGATCACGGCCTATACGCCGACGTTCGGCAGTTCAGTGCTGCAT
>DATNKC010000500.1:0-7187 GCA_035603615.1 Steroidobacteraceae bacterium
TACGCACGAAGTGTTTTTTCGAGATACCGCCCACGGGCTCATCACCTGGGCCGTGGCAACGCTCTGTGTAGCGGCGATTCTCGTGGGCTCGATGACGAGTCTCTTAGGTGCGAGCGCCCACGCCGCAGGCGGTCTAGTCGCTGCGGGAGTTCAAGGTGCCCCCTTCCCGGGACGTGCAGAAATGCAGGGACCACGCGGTGCTATGGGCCCGGATCTGGCTGCAGGCCCGAGTGGTGCTTACAACCTGGACAAATTATTCCGCAGCAACGCGTCCGGCAAGTTATCCGCCGCAAGCGGTGAGGGTCCGCGAGCGACCGATGGACGGGCAGAAGTAATGCACATCGCTGCCAACGCTGCGACCAGCGGGTCGGTCAGCGACGAAGACCGGGCGTACTTAGTCAATCTCGTCGCAACCAAGACGGGAGTGTCCAACGAGGAAGCCCAACAGCGCGTTGAAGCATTCATTCAAACGGTCAAAGATCTCACCGTGCGGGCGAAAACTGCGGCAGATGAGGCGCGAAAGTCTGCAGCCACCGCGGCTCTTTACAGCGCGCTGGCGCTATTAATCGGAGCATTTATTGCAAGCGTGTCAGCGGCTCTCGGTGGCCGACTGCGCGACGAACATTTGTGAAAGGACGAAGATCCGCAACAGGCTGACTCACAGCCTGTGCGGTGGCCGTCGGCGCACTGTGTCGGAACCAGGTGCGATCGGCCAAAACGAAAAAGCCGGCGAACGGTCCGCCGGCTTATCACGCAGACCGCGCCTCAACCCCGATTCTTGCTACTGCCGCCGCCTTTTCCTGACTTATTCAAGTCATCGTCGTCGTCGCTTTGCACCGCACCCTGTTGCGACCGCCCGGAACCCGCCTGATTTGCTTGGCCCGAGCTGCCGCCGTGCGAATGTTGACCGCCCTTCTTGCCGGCCTCGCTGGCACGTTGCGGATCGTTTGCGAAGTTGCCCGAGCCGCTCTGTTGCTTGGACTGATCGGCGTTGCCGCCACTCTGTTTATCGTTTGCCATTGCAATCACCTCATTGTTTAACCACGGGATGATTTTGGCTACAACGGTTTGCGGGGGCAGAGGCTCTGCCTACTCAAGATTGCGTCAGACAAGCGCGCCGCAATGCGTGGGTGAGCATCGTAGGTGTGTGGCTACACCACGATACGCACTTATGACCTGGTGACGGCCCAAGCTGCGTGCAACATTTGGCGCGCTTTAAATCACTACGACTCGCGCAACGCAAGTTTAATTTAGGAGAAAGACATGCCTACCAGAAAGAGCCGGGTCAAATCGCCCGTGCGCGCAGCCTTCAAGGGAAAGCGCCGAGTCGGCAGCAACAAGGCTGTAGGCACAACAGTGAGCGGCCCGTCGCAGCCGACGGCGAGTATGACTGAGCTCGCTCATCACGCCGCTGAGCAACAAACTCTCGCAGAAGCGATGCCCTTCAACTCAGCCAAACCTGCCGAGTACGGGGCCTCCTCCAAGGCGACGCCTCCCACTGGAGCGCACCGGGCCATGCCTTCGCTTTCAAGCGGTGCGGGAACGTTGAGCGAGAAGAATGACTCCCTAAAGACAGGTTCGGCGACCATCGAGCCTCAATCCCTCGACGGGTCGCTTGAGAGCAAGCGCATCAACTCCGCCGGCAAGGTACTGACCACCAATCAGGGGGTGCCAGTCGCCAACAATCAAGATTCCTTGAAAGCCGGCCTTCGGGGCCCGACGCTGCTCGAGGATTTCATCCTCCGCGAGAAAATTACTCACTTTGACCATGAACGCATTCCCGAACGCATCGTGCATGCGCGAGGCTCGGCTGCACACGGCTATTTTGAGGCCTACGAACCCTTGACCGACCTAACCCGAGCTACCCCCTTTTCAGAGGCGGGCAAGAAAACGCCGGTTTTCGTTCGCTTCTCTACCGTCGCCGGCGAGCGTGGTTCGGCCGACACCGCCCGCGATGTGCGCGGATTTGCCGTGAAGTTCTACACGGATGAGGGCAACTGGGATTTGGTTGGCAACAATATCCCGGTATTTTTTATTCAGGATGCGATCAAATTTCCCGACCTGATCCATGCGGCGAAGCCAGAGCCTCACAATCAAATGCCTCAGGCTGCCACCGCGCATGACACCTTCTGGGACTTTGTATCCTTGATGCCCGAATCCACCCACATGCTCATGTGGATCATGTCCGATCGAGCGATTCCGCGCAGTTATCGAATGATGCAGGGTTTTGGCGTCCACACCTTCCGGCTCGTGAATCAACAGGGCAAGTCCAACTTCTGTAAGTTCCATTGGAAACCGCTGCTGGGCACTCACTCCCTTGTCTGGGACGAAGCCGTCAAAATCATGGGTGCGGACCCGGATTTTCATCGACGCGATCTTTGGGAGGCGATTGAATCGGGCAACTACCCGGAATGGGAACTCGGACTGCAAGTCTTCTCCGAAGCGGATGCAGAAAAATTCAGTTTCGACGTGCTCGATTCGACTAAGTTGATCCCGGAAGAACTTGTTCCAGTGAAGCTTGTTGGCCGGATGGTTCTCAATCGCAATCCGGATAATTTCTTTGCGGAGACCGAGCAAGTCGCTTTTTGTACCGCGCATGTGGTTCCCGGCATCGATTTTAGCAACGATCCGTTGTTGCATGGTCGCATTCATTCGTACCTGGACACGCAAATCACCCGCTTGGGCGGCCCGAATTTCCATGAGATTCCCATCAACGCGCCGATCGTGCCGGTGCACAACAATCAGCGCGACGGCCTTCATCGCCAAGCGATTGCTCGCGGTCGGGTCGCTTACGAACCCAATTCCTTAGGGGGCGGATGCCCCTTCCAGGCGGGCGCCGCGGGATTTGTTTCATTTCCGAAGGCCATCGAACCCAACAATGCCCCGGTCGATAAAGTTCGCGGCAGGCCGGAGAAGTTTGCGGAACACTACGCTCAAGCAAGACTCTTCTTCGACAGTCAGACCGAGGCAGAGAAAGCCCACATCAGGGGCGCCTTTCGCTTCGAGTTGAGCAAGCTAACCGTGCCCGCTATCCGCGTGCGCGTGATCTCATCGATCCTGAATGTGTCGAGGGAACTGGCCAGTCGGCTTGCCGAGGACCTGGGGATTGACCTGCCCCGACCTATGCCCCGCGCGATGAAAAATGCGCCGAAGCCTGAAATCAGTAACTCCTCCGCACTATCCCTCAAAGCGCTGCCCGGCAACGGCAGCATCGCCACCCGAAAAATAGCGATTTTGCTCGCGGATGGCGTCGATGCAGATCCGATTACGCATCTGATCGATTCGCTCACGGCTGCTGGTGCGGTCACGCGCCTGATAGCTAGCCGCTTGGGCACGGTCCGGAGTAAAGATGGCGAACTGCTGGTAATTGACGCGACGCTTGAGAATTCGCCAGCGGTCCTATTCGATGCCCTGGTATTGCCGGCTGGAAGCAAGGCTGTGGATACATTGTGCCTCGATGGTCGCGTCCTCGAATTCGTCAAAGATCAATATCGGCACTGCAAGACCATCTTGGCTCTGGGGGATTCATCGAAGATTCTGGCTAAGGCCGGCATTTCGCTGACACTGCCCTCGGGCGCCGATCCCGGATTGTTAATTGAGGGGCAAGACGGAAACGACACCGATGCACAGTCCTTTATTGCTGCGATTGGGCTTCACCGACACGTTGAGCGCGATCGTGATGCGCCGCTCGTCTGAAGAGCGGCGCTCACGCCCATTACAGGGGTGCCCCAGCTTTCGAATCGAGACACCAGTTACGTCCTAATCGAAGTGATTGACTCAACGCGACCTGAGCGTCGAGTCCCGCTGTGCGCGCGAAAGCGCTTCCACGAAGGGCTCGATATCGGCGGCCGGCGTTTTTCGCTCCTGCATCGTTCTCACGGCCGGGGCCAGCAACGCGATCGCATTGGCTTTCTGGCCCAGCCCGAGCAAAACCTCGCCGCGCATCGCATCGAGACGAGCGGCCCAGTCGTCGCGCGGCTCGGCGCTGGCGAGATCCGCCGGTTGCAAGTCTTGCAGCAACGGCGCGGCTTCGGAGTAATGCCCGAGTCCCGCCAGGGAGGCTGCTAAATAATAAGAGACGCTTTGCGCTTGAGGACTTGAGGCGCCGAGCAAGCCGACGAGATCTGTCCGCACTCCGCTCAAGCTATCGACGGCTTGAGCGTATTGGGCCGTTCGGTATTGGACGATACCGAGATTGGCGCCGACGATGAGCGTAGCCTGCCCTCGCTCACCGGTCGTCTGGCGCAAGATCCGCTGAGCCTCCTCCAGGCTCTGCACGGCCGCTTGCCAGCGGGCCTGGCGGATATAAAGATCTCCCAATTCATTCTGGACGACCGCGACGAAGAAGTGGTCAGGGCCGAGCGACTCGCGCAACTCCGTGAGCGCGGCGCTCATGACATGCTCGGCATCCTCGTCCCGACCGAGACTCTTGAGCGCAATGCCGTAGTCGATGCGAGCCTGCGCCCAAAACAGGGGGCCGACCCGCTGAGGCGAATACTTCGGTGTCATGAGATCGCGCAGCACGCGCTCCGCCTCCTCGTTGCGGCCCTGCCGCACGTAACACCAGCTCAACGCGTCGCGGAGACGGAGCAGCAACGTGTCGTTGTCCGGGTCGGTGCGGGCACGGATGCGATCGGCGGCGGAATATTCGCGAGCGGCGTCCAGAACGCTCATCCGAAGTTTGTAATAGCCGGCGCGCGTCCAATGCGCCTGAAATGCCAGGTGCGAGTCCTGCGTCAGGCGGGCACCCGCCAGGTGATCAGCCGCGTTCAGGCGGCGCTGCGCTTCATCGAGACGGTTGGTCTGCACGAGCACCGAGATTAACTGGTACTGAGCCTCGAGCGCGGCAGTGCTGTCCTCGCCCTCTCCTGCGTCCAACGCATCGAGTGCCTGCGCACGGTATTTCTCAGCGTTGGCATAGTCGGTCAAGCCGAAATACGCGGTGCCGAGGGCAAGCTCGATCGATGCCTTGGTCTCGGGATCGTTTGCAAAGCGCCCATCGAGATGGTTCGCGGTGCGCGCGAGTACATCGCGCATGGTCGGATTGTGCGCACCGCCGGGGCCGCTCGGGTCCGCAGCCCCCAGCAGATCATCCGAGAGGAAGCGATTGATCGCCTCCGCGCGAGCGGCCGCGTGCGCAGCCTCCAGTCGGGCTCGCTTCTCTCCCAGATAAAGCGACGAACTGATTCCAAGGCCTGACAGAAGTGCGATCAGCGCGGCAACTACCCAGGGTCGGCGCGTCCGCGATCGCTCGAGCGCACGCTCGACCGCCTCAGCGCGATCCCGCGCGGACCGCGACGACTCGGCCATCGCCCGACGCGCGGCGAGGGTTTTCAGTCGCTGAACAAGGTCCGCGACGCTGCTCAGCCGACGTGCCGGATCGCCGTGGCAGGAGGCGCCAATGTCCTCGACCAAGAGTGGATCGGCGATGTCCTGTTCCCAGCCCGTGCTCATGGGTCGTCGTAGATCCCCCATCAGCAACTGGTACAGCATCAATCCCAGTGCAAAGAGGTCGCTCTGCACCGTCGGAGGACTTCCCATCATGAGTTCGGGCGCCAGGTAGATCAGTGTTCCGGATCCCGCCGCGTCAGACTCCGACACCGGCACTGCGGGCGGATCAAGGCGCGTGATACCCAACTCCTCCAGACGATGAGGGTCCAAGAGTCGTCCGCTGCCAAAATCTCCGACCCGTGGTTGAAGCGAGCCGTCGCTCCGGCGCGCGATCAGTACGTTCGACGGTTTGAGGTCTTTGTGTAAGACCCCCACACTGTGGGCCGCCGCCACCGCTTCGGCGAACTTGAGAAACAGCGCGATCCGCTCTTCCGCGGACAACCGAGCCAACGCATCGTCGACGAGGGCCCATTGCAGGAGATCCGGTCCGCCGTATTCGCACTCGAGATAGAAAGGCGCGGTCTCGAAGTTCCAGTCGAGCACCCGAATCAGATCGTCCCGCTCACCCAGCCCTTCGCGCAGCACCCGGTATAGCGTTGCCTCGCGCTTGAGCGTGCGCAGCCGCTCACCGTCATCGGTAAACTTGTATACGCGCTGCTCGCCGGTCTTTCGGTGCCGGGCGAGCCACACTTCGGCACCACCCGATGCACTTAATTGGCGTTCGAGGGCAAAATGCTCGCGCCCGGCGACCGTCGCGCCCGCCTTGAGATCGAGCGAACTCCCCAGTGCGGTTCCGACGGCAGTTTTCTCGACCGGCTCCGTCAGCCGGTAACCGATTCGGGGTACGGTCAGGATGCGCTCGCCGTCGATCTCGCCCAGGGCTTTGCGCAGCTTCGCCACCGCGTTGGTCAGCACGTGCTCAACGGTTACCCGACCCGCCCAAATCTCGTCGAGGAGTTCCTCTCGGGAGACCACCTCGCCCGCATGAGCCAGTAGCTGGCCAAGGACCTGCAGCGGCTTGAGCTCGAGCTCGACCGCGGCACCGTTCACTTTGAGTTCGAATCGCGATTCGTCGAACACCGCGGCCCCAAAGCGATACCGGTACTGGGTCGCGCGACCGGAACCCTCTTTTGAATCCACTGACTGGCCTAGCCTCTTCAACCGGCACCAGGATTGGTCTGAAGCGAGTCTAGCAGGGACTCGACGATAGAATTCCGTGAGCAATGCGTGAGGACGCATGCGCCTCTGTGGCTGATCGTGGCCCCGCCCTACGAGAAGAGGCGAAGTAAATTCATGATTTCTACGACCAGATGGACCCGGTTCAGCCCTTGGGCAGGCGCGCTCGCGATCTGTGCATCGTTGCCCTGCGCAACCGCCTTCGGCCAGGCGAACCCAGGGCCCCCGCCCCCAGCCCATCTGCCGCGCTTCCTCTGGGAGTGCGAGGTCGGGTCCGGCGCGAGCGCCGAAGCGTGCGGCGTGTGGAATTGGCAGGGCGCCTCGTACTCGGCCACCTGGTCGATCGGCGCGATGGGCCAGTTGACCGTGACGAGCGGCGAGCGCAGCGAGATCACCGTGCATCGCCAGGACACCTCCGGCAGCCTGGCGGGACTCGACGCCACGTACACAGCGAAGTGGGACGGCTCCCACTTCAGTGACGGAAAGATGACATTCACGTTCAAGGGCGCCCCCAACACAGGCGTCTGGCGCGCCGCCCCGCTCGTCACCCCCGTGGTGCATGCCTTGCTAGGCACGGTGCAGACCGTCACCCAGGACGAAATCTACGGCGTTGGGAGACG
>DATNKC010000501.1:0-5352 GCA_035603615.1 Steroidobacteraceae bacterium
GGCGGGATAGGAAGCGTCGAGGCCCTGCGCTCTTCCGGGCCTCGACGCTTCCTATCCCGCCAGGACACGCGAGCCGCTCAAACTCACAGTCGCCGAGGGCTCTAGTTCCCGAGCGCCTGACTCAACGCCGTGACCTCCGCCGCCGAGTCCTGCATGACGCTCAATGTCTTGGACTGATTCATGCCGAGCCGTTTCGCGGCGGGCAGATCGAGCAGCGTTTGTTCGAGACCGGCGATATCGGTGCCGTACGAGACCATCAAGATGGCAACGCCGACGACGTCGGTCAAGTCCGGCGACTCGAGTTCGGTGCGGGAAAAATCCTCCTGTCCCACCGCCCGCGCCATGCTTTCGGAGAATTTCCAGTTCTCTAAAATCGCCTTACCGATCGAGGGATACCAATCGTTGATGATGTCATTCAGCACATCCTCGCTGGCGAACAACTCCGGATGTCCGGTCGCGCGGGTCAAGATGTACAGCTTGCCGATGCCGTGCATCATGCCCGTGAGCATCGCTTCATCCGGATTCACCCGGGTACAGGTCCGCGCGAGCACATAGGCGTACGCGGCCACATAAGTGCTGCGCTCCCACAGGTCGTTCAAATGCGGCGCAAGACTCGCCAGCTTGTTGGCTTTGCGAATTTGATTCATCGAGAAGGAAATCGACGCGCTGCGCACCATGTTGTGGCCGATGCGTGCGATGGCGGTGCGCAGATCAGTGACGTTTTTGCCGCTGCGATTGATGGCGGCGGAATTCGCAATGCGCAGCAGACGCGCCGCCAGCGCCGGCTCCGATCCCACCACGCGCACGATTTGTTCAACCCGCGTATTCGGATCGCCCAGGATGCGCCTGACTTGCAGCGCTATCTCAGGAAACGACGGCAGGTCGACGTGGCCGCCCGACAGCTCTTCTGCGAGGCTGCGGATGAAATCAAAGGCGATGTTTGATGGCGGCTGCACAGGATTTAATGGATCGGCCAATTTGCGTCATCCTTGAGGAACATAATGCATCAAACCCGGCAAACCCCCTACTTCTTCGAAGCTGAGGGCCGGCTCGCGAAGCGCTGCTGCACCTCGCCATTGCGCAAACTTTCGGTAAAGCGACCCGCACTATAGCGCTCCACCACTTGGCGCCAAAAAGCCACCGAGCCGGGGTGGCGCATATATTCGACGATTTCCCAATCGCCGGCGAAACGGTCGAATATTAACGTGGCGGCGTCGCGGCCGATACCCGCGCGCCGATACTGCATTCGGACAAAGAACTCCGACATGCGGTAATCCGCGGCTTTCTCTCCGGCCTTGGGAATGCGCGGACGGGTAACCAGTGCGAATCCCACGGAATCACTTCCCTTGAGGATCAGCAGCGGGTGCGATTGATCGTTGGAGAACCAGTTGGCGAAAATTTCGGCTTCGTGCGGATTGTTCGCGCCGATGACGGAGAATAAACCGGTATTTAAATCAGCCAGGGATTCGATGTACTCGCCGTAGACACTCTGGATCCACTGGCGATCCTGCTTCGAATGTCTAACATCGCGAATGCTGACGAGCAACGAAACTTCATCCTCAATCTAAAAAAGACACAGCCCGGACGAACGTGCCTGATGGCAGCCCGCCCGGGCTTGTGAGATCAGCCAACTCCGAAGCGTATTACGGCTTCGCAGCAGACGCTGCACTGGCAGCCGCATCGGCGGCAGCGCTCGCAGCAGCAGCCGAATCAGCGGCGGCAGAGGCAGCGGCATCCGCGGCAGGCGCAGCGGCAGGAGGAGGAGCAGCGGCCGGGGCAGGAGCCTCGGTCTTGCTGCCGCAGGCACTCAGCATGAATGCAGCGACAAAGGCGGTCAGAGCAAGTTTGGTCTTCATCTATCGATACCCCAGAAATTTTAAAGGTAAAAAATTTAGGCCGAGCGTGTTGTTTTTGGGCCTATACCCAAATGTCACGATCGATTTTAGAGGGTTTTGGCGCAATTTCATATCTCTTTCGCCTAGCCCCTTCACCCCTTTAACGCAGGATTTCGCGGCCGGGGTTAAGGGTCTATAGCTTAACTGCGCGCAGGCGCATAATTCAGTCCTTATTCGAACGCGGGAGGTCCAGTGAGCGATTCCAATCTTGATGCGTTGTACGCCGCTCACTTGGGTTTGCTCATGGGCCGCACTGATCGAGCGCTTGGCGCAAGCGGCTTTGATGCTTTAGTGGTACATGCGGGACGCCCGCCGCTGCTATTTCTCGACGACCAAGACTACCCCTACAAGGTGAATCCGCAGTTCAAGGCATGGGTGCCCATCACGGACAGTCCGCGCAGCATCCTGGTGTACAGGCCGGGTGCCCGTCCCTTGGTCCTGTTCTATCAGCCCAACGATTACTGGCACAAGGCGGCGAAACTGCCCAGCGCTCAATGGACCGCCGCGGTCGATTTCATCGCCATGGAGGATGATTCGAAGGCCGCGCACCATTGGAATAAATTGGGCCGCGTCGCTCACTTGGGTCCCGAGGGTTTGAGCCAAGTCGCGGATCCCGAGTGCCTCAACCCCAAGGAGTTGATCGCGCTGCTGGACTACGAGCGCGCCGTCAAGACACCGTACGAACTGGCCTGCCTGCGAAAAGCCAGTGAGATGGGCGCGCTGGGACATGCGGCTGCGCTCGCCGCGTTTCACCGCGGAGGCTCCGAATACGATGCGCACATGAGCTACCTGGCGGCATGCCGGCAGCGCGAAGAGGAGATGCCCTACAACAACATCGTGGCGTACAACGAGAATGCGGCGGTCCTGCACTACCAGCATCTGGAGCGGAGCCCACCCTCACCCTTACGCTCTTTTTTGATCGACGCCGGCGCCCAATACCGCGGCTATGCGGCGGATATCACACGGTCTTACGCGCGAACCTCCGGCCGGTTCGCGGATCTCGTTAAAGCCATGGATAAGGCGCAATTAACACTCTGCGACGAGATCCTCGCGGGCCGCGATTATCGCGACGTGCACCTGTCTGCCCATCGGGTATTGGGCGATGTGATGCACAAGATCGGCCTCACCAAACTACCCGGGCAGGCGGCCTTGGAAACCGGCGTGACGTCGGTGTTCTTCCCGCATGGGATCGGGCATCTGCTGGGTCTTCAGGTGCACGATGTGGGCGGAGTCATGGGTGATGCGAAGGGACATGAGCGCGAGCGGCCCAAAGGGCATCCTTATTTGCGCTTGACGCGCATGCTCGAGCCTGGCGTGGTGGTGACCGTGGAGCCCGGAATCTACCTGATCGACTCTCTGTTGGCCGCGGCTCACGCGGACGAACGGCGCGCCCATATTGATTGGACCGTGGTCGATGAGCTGAAGCCCTACGGTGGAATTCGGATTGAAGACAATGTCGCGGCGACCACGGGCAAGCCCGAAAACATGACTCGAGACGCGTTCGCCCGAGTGGATGCCGCGAAAGGCGCGGCGGCGTAGTCCAAGTCATCGCCTACGGATCAGGTTGAAGTCGATCGTAATCGTCACTTGCGATCGATGGGCATCATTCGCTTCATAATCCCGGGCGGCCACCTGGCATCAAGCCGCGGCTTTCTTGCGCCGCTTAGGCTTTGTCTCCGCCTCGCCTTCTTCGGCAGCGGCAGCACCTTTCTTTGACTTGGTCTTCTTCGGCTCCGCCTTCGGCGCCTTGGCGGCCTTTTTATCTTCTTTCTTTTCGGTCGCGACTACGGCGGACTCGGTCAACTGCATGAGGGCCATGTCGGCCGAATCGCCCGGCCGCGGTTCCATCTTGAGAATTCGCGTATAGCCGCCGGCACGCGCCTTGAAGCGCGGACCCAAGTCTTCGAACAGCTTCACGACCACCGCGTCATCGCGCAAGCGCGAGTGCGCCAGGCGCCGCAAGCCGATGGAGTCCACCTTGGCCATCGTGATCAACGGCTCGACCACGCGGCGCAACTCCTTGGCCTTCGGCACGGTGGTGCGGATGGTTTCATGCCGCAGCAACGAGGTCGCCATATTGCGCAACATCGCATGACGATGAGAGGCATTTCGCGATAGCTGACGCCCGCTGTTTCTATGACGCATAGTCTTCTCTTAACCCTTGATCGCTAATTCAAATACCGTCGCGCTCGTCGTCGCGCTTCAATCCCGGCGGCGGCCAATTATCGATGCGCATTCCCAGCGTCAAGCCGTGGCTCTCCAGAACCTCTTTGATTTCGGTCAAAGACTTCTTGCCAAGGTTCGGCGTGCGCAGCAATTCGACTTCGGTGCGTTGCACGAGATCGCCGATGTAGTGGATATTCTCCGCCTTCAGGCAATTCGCCGAACGCACGGTGAGTTCCAGCTCATCGACCGGCCGCAGCAGGATCGGATCGAACTGCGTTTCGGTGGCCTTGGTGGTCGATTCATCTTGGCCCTGAAGATCGACGAAGACGGACAGCTGATCCTTGAGGATGCCGCCGGCGCGGCGGATCGCCTCTTCGGGATCGATCGTGCCGTTGGTTTCGATATCGAGAATGAGCTTGTCCAAATCGGTGCGCTGTTCGACACGCGCGCTCTCGACGTTGTAAGTCACCTTGCGTACCGGGCTGAACGAGGCGTCCAGCTGCAGGCGGCCGATGGCGCGAGTCTGCTCCTCGAAGGCCATACGCTGCGCCGCGGGGCGATAGCCGCGTCCGCGTTCTACCTTCAGCGACATCGACAATTCGCCGGCCTTGGTCAGGTTCGCGATAACCAGGTCCGGGTTTAGAATTTCGATATCGTGATCCCCAGCGATGTCGCCGGCGGTCACAGGCCCGGGGCCCTTCTTATGCAGGCGCACTTCGGCGACGTCGCGCGTGTGCATGCGGATTGCCACGGCCTTCAAGTTCAACAAAATATCGACGACATCCTCTTGGACGCCTTCGATGGCGGTGTACTCGTGCAGCACGCCCTCGATCTCGATCTCGGTGATCGCCGCCCCCGGCAAGGAGGACAGCAGCACCCGGCGCAGCGCATTGCCGAGCGTGTGGCCGAAACCGCGTTCAAACGGTTCGATCACGATGCGGGCATGGCGCGGCGACACGGGCTGTACTTTGACGACCCGCGGTTTCAAAAATTCATTGATCGATCCCTGCATGGATTTCACCTACGTTGACTTAACCGGGGACATCGCAGCGATAAGCTGCGGTGCGCTACTTGGAATACAACTCGACGACCAGGCTCTCGTTGATGTCCGGCAGAATTTCCTGCCGGTCGGGAACCGATTTCAAAATTCCCGAGAACTTCTTGTCGTCCACTTCGACCCAGTCCGGAAAACCGACCTGGGTGGCGATGGTCAAGGCAGCCGTGATGCGCGTCTGCTTCTTGGCCTTCTCTCGCAAGCTGATGACATCGCCCGCCTTGCACTGGTAGGACG
>DATNKC010000502.1:0-19166 GCA_035603615.1 Steroidobacteraceae bacterium
GGCGACGCTGCGGGCGACGCCCGCCAGGAAGGCGGTGAGGCCGGCGCGCGCGCCGCTCGACAGGTCAAGACCCAGGATCGGCATCTTGACGCTGGAGGAGGTGATATTGACGATTCTGCCGAAGCCTCGGTTGACCATGGGCTCGATGACCTTTTGAATGAGTTCAATGGGCGTCACCATGTTATTGGTCACGCCGTTGAGAATCGCTTGCCGGTCAAGCTCGCGGAAATCCTTGAATGGCGGTCCGGCGTTGTTGTTGATCAGGATGTCCGGTGTAGGACAGGCCTGGAGCAGTGCCGCCTGACCTTCGGCAGTCGAGACATCGGCGAGCACAGGCGTCACGGAAACGTTCCAGGCCGTGCGGATTTCCTGGGCGGTTTGCTCGAGCAGCGCCTGATGGCGTCCGTTGATCACGAGCGCGACCCCCGCCTCGGCCAGCGCCAGGGCGCAACCTTTACCCAGACCCTGGCTCGATGCACAGACGATGGCGGTTCGGCCGCGGATTCCCAAATCCATAGTGACTCCGATAGGGTTGCAACGATAGAGGACTTGCAAAGAGGGCGCAGGGATCGTATAGCCGTAGGCAGTCGTCACGCAACCGCTTCAAGGAGAGTCTGTTGTCGAGGGAGCAAAATCCAAGCGGGCCGCGCATCGCGTCGGTGACCTCGCCGGAGCTGCTCGCCGTCCTCGAGGAATTGAAGCTGCGCGAGCCCATCTTCCATCATCCGGAGTTCGGTACGACGCGCCGGGACTACGAGGCCATGACCGATGCGGATTTCTGGGAAGTGGGTGCCTCGGGCCGGCGTTACAGCCGGGAGTTCGTGCTGGAAACCCTGGAGAACCGCGCGCCGGACCCGGATGAGTCGAAATGGCTGACACGCGATTTCCAATGCCGGGAGATCGCCGCGGACAACTATCTGATCACCTACACCTTGCACCAGGGAAAGCGCGTCACGCGCCGCGCCACGCTCTGGCGCCGAACCGCCGCCGGCTGGAAGATTCTGTATCACCAAGGCACCCTCGTCGAGCCGCAGACTTAGCGCACTCCTATCGCGCGCCCAATTCATGCTGACGCTGCAGAATATATACAAGACGTTTGAGGGTAAGCCGGTGCTGACCGACGTCAACCTCAATGTCCCCAAGGGTGCGACCCATGCGCTGATCGGTTCAAGCGGCTCGGGAAAAACAACCTTGCTGCGAATCACCTTGGGATTGATTCCTTTCGATAAGGGCTACGTCAAAATCAACGATCACGCCCTGCTGTCGTTCACTCCCGTGGAGTGGGCGGATCGGATCGGCTACGTGCCGCAGGATGGAGGCCTCTTCCCGCACATCAGCGGCTTCGAGAATGTGTCGCTGATTGCGAAGCTGCGCGGATGGAATAAACAGAAGATCGAGTCGCGCGTCGAGGAATTGCGCAAGCTCGTCGGCCTCGAGGCGCAGCTGTTGGCGCAGTTTCCGTTTGAGTTGAGCGGCGGCCAACAGCAGCGCGTGGCCATCATGCGCGCCGCCATGATGGATCCTCAGGTGATGCTCCTCGATGAGCCCATGGCGGCGCTGGATCCGCTCATTCGCCGCAGCCTGCAGCAGGAATTGAAATCCATCTTTCAAAGCCTGGGCAAGACGGTGCTTTTGGTCACGCATGATCTCGGTGAAGCGGTGTTTCTCGCGGAACAGATCACCCTGCTGCATGAAGGAAAAATCATGCAAACCGGTACGTATCGCGATTTGCTGAAAAAGCCCGCGGATCCCTTCGTGACGGCATTTATCAACGCGCAGCGCACTTTGCCGGAAGCGGCCGAAGTCGCATGAGGCTTGCGATGCGTCGCATGAGGCTGCGCGGTTGTCGAGATGGCGTGAAGCCGGCGGCGGCCGTGGGATTGCTGTTGGCTGCCTTGAGTTTGCAGCCGGCGCCGCTGTTCGCGGCGGATCAAATCGTGGTCGGTTCGAAGGCGTTCACTGAAGGGTATGTGCTGGGGGAGATCGCGGCGCAAACCGTGGAATCCGCAACAAAAGGTCCCGTGTCGCGCAAGCTCGGCATGGGCAGCACCGGGATCGTGTTCGAGGCGTTAAAAAGCGGCGCGATCGATGTCTATTCGGATTACACCGGGACTCTGACGGAAGCGATTTTGAAACGGCCGGACTTGAAATCGATCGATGAGATTCAGCGCGCGCTCTTGGGGATGGGTCTGGTGATGTCGGGGCCCTTGGGATTTGATGATACTTATGCGTTGGCGGTGAAGGAGTCATTCGCCCAGAAGAACGACCTTCACTCCATCAGCGATCTGTCCAAGGTCGAAGCACGCATTCGCGCCGCATTCAGCTACGAATTCATGGATCGGCAAGACGGCTTTCAGGGGATGGTGGCCGCCTATAAGCTGCATTTGGCGCCGCAGCGGATCAATCGCATGGAGCACAGCCTCACCTTTCAAGCAATCGATGATGGCGCGGTGGACCTGATCGATCTGTACTCCACCGACGCCAAGATCGAGAAATCCAAACTGCGGGTGCTCAAGGATGACCGGGGTTACTTTCCGGTGTATCAGGCGGTGTGGGTGGCGCGCAGCGCATTCACGGAGCAGCATCCGCGCGCCTGGGCTGCGCTTTTGAGCTTGCAAGGCGCGATCAGCGAGCAGGCCATGATCGGCATGAATGCGCAGGCTGACATTCAGCACGTGAGCTTCGCAAAAATTGCCGCCCAATTTTTAGGCTCCGACGCCCCACGCTCGCAGTCCTTGAAGAGCAATATCCTGCAACGCACGCGCGAACATCTGTGGCTGGTCGGCATCGCGCTTTTATTCTCGGTGCTGGTCGGGATGCCGTTGGGGCTCATCGCCGTGCGCTTTCACGCCGCGGGTCAAGGCATTCTTATCGCGAGTGCCCTCATTCAAACGGTGCCCTCGCTTGCGCTGCTGTGCTTTTTGATACCGCTGTTCGGCGTGGGCATGAGACCGGCCCTGGCGGCGCTCTGCATGTACAGCCTGCTGCCGGTCGTGCTCAACACGTTCACCGGAATTCGCGGCGTCGATCCTAAGCATGTGGAAAATGCGCGCGCCTTTGGGATGACGCGCAGGCAGGTGCTGCTGCGTATCGTCCTGCCGCTGGCGAGTCCGACCATTCTCGCGGGCATCAAAACGGCGACCATCGTGAGCATCGGCACGGCCACGCTGGCGGCCCTGGTGGGGGCGGGCGGATACGGCGCGCCGATCGTGTCCGGGCTTTCGCTCAATGATGTTCCCACGATTCTCACCGGCGCCATTCCTGCGGCCCTGATGGCGCTGATCGCCTACGGGCTGTTCGAACTCATCGGGCTGGTCTTGATTCCGGCTGGGTTGCGCAAGCACAGCTAGTGCCGTCGCCGAGGGCGCACGGCGTTTAGTTAAATCGGGTCGCCGGCCTGCAAAGAAATCGACTGACCAAGGCGCTGAAACGCTATATCCACCGTGTGGTGCGGCGTGAATGCGAAACGGAACTGCAATGTAAATAATAATGATTCGTGTTAGCATTGAATCAAGTCGTAATATTTCAGGATCGTTCAATGCTTTCCAGTCGTAGCCCCGCTGATGCCGCCTTCAGTGCCGCCGGCCTCGCAGTCGGCGCACTCATTTCGGCGAATGCGCAGGCCGACGCGGTGGCACCCGACCCTGATGACAAGCTGCAAAGCATCGAAGTGACCGGTACGGCGATCCACACGCCCCAGGACATTTCACAGTCCACGGTTGCCGTCGACCAGAAGGAACTGGCGGAACAAAATCTGGCTCTCGTGCAGGACGCTTTGCGCAACGTTCCGGGCATCACGCTAAATTCCGGCGAGGGCGGCTCGCACGGCGACTCGGTAAACCTGCGCGGCCTGTCGATCCCCGACAGTTTCTTCTTGGATGGCGTGCGCGACATCGGCCAGTATCAGCGCGATACGTTCAATAGCGATTCGATCGCGGTGCTGTTGGGTCCGGCCTCGGCGGTGTTCGGCCGCGGCTCGACGTCGGGCGTCATCAACAGCATCAGCAAGCAGCCGACGTTGACCCCATACGCGGCGATCAGTGTTTCGGGCGGCCAGGCAAACTATTTCCGCGGCACGGGCGATTTCAATTTGCCCTTGAACGCAACCGCGGCGGCGCGGGTCACCGTGATGGACCAGAGCAATGGCGTGGTGGATCGCGATCAAGTGCACTATCACCGCTACGGCGTCGCGCCGACGTTGAGTTTGGGAATCGATACACCGACGCGCCTGACCTTCAGCTACTTCAAGGAGGAAGAGAACAATCTCCCGGACTATGGCATTCCGTTCGTCGACGGCGCGCCGGCGCACGTGGACCGCAGCAACTACTATTCGCTCGCCAATTACGACCGCACGCGTACCAACACCGATATCGGCACCATTCGTTTCGAGCACGACTTTTCGGATAGCCTTACTTTAAGCGACAGCCTGCGCTACGCGAACTACGGCTTCGAATACTTGGTGACGGGACCTTTCCAGGGCAATGACTTCGTCGCGCCGCCGCCGCCGGGCACACCATATGCCGATATCGATATTTCCCGCGATCAGCCGAGCAGCGCCGGCACCACGAGCTTGGCGATCAACCGCACCGATGTGACCGCGAAGTTCGATGTGGGCGGTTTCGCCAACGCGCTCACGGGCGGCATGGAGTTGAGCAAGGAGCAGTCCAATGTGAACCGTTTCCAAAACGGACTGGACGACATTCCTGCGACGCCGCTGCTCAATCCGACACCCTTCTTCTATCCGCCCACGCCGCTTATCCCTTATTCCAATCCGAAAGGCCGCGGCAGCGATGTGAGTGTGTATGCCCTCGACAGCATTGCCTTGGGATCGAACTGGGACGTGGATGCAGGTTTGCGCTGGGACCGCTTCAACTCGAGTTTCAGCGAAGTGTTCTCGGGAACGGGGTTTGAGCGCACCGACACCTTCGTGAGCCCTCGCGTGGCGGTCATCTACAAACCGGAGGCGGCGCAGAGCTACTACTTATCCTATGGTGTGTCGCAAAATCCAGCGATCGAGTACCTCATTATCGCGCCATCCGATGAAAGTCTCTCGCCCGAAAAAAACAGCACGCTCGAACTCGGCGGCAAGATCAAGCTGTTCAACGGCGCCGCGGAGCTGACCGGCGCGCTGTTCGACACGCGCGTCTACAACGCACGCATCTCGGATCCGGACGATCCGACCGTGCAGCAGGCGCCCTTCGATCAGCACGTACAGGGACTGGAACTCGGCATCAACGGCTATGTCACCGACATCTTCGAGGTGAACGCAAACTACACGCACCTGAAGGACAAGATTACCGAAACCACGGATCCCCTCTCGTTGGGCAAGTATGCTCCGAACACGCCGCACGATGCCGTCAATGTTTGGACCACGCTGGAACCGACGCCGGCGTGGACCGTCGGCGCCGGCTTCACCGGCGTCAGCCATCGCTACGCAGATACCGAAAACACCGCCGGCGTACCGGCGTATGTGGTGTTCAACGCGATGACCTCCTACTCAGTCAATGACCATTTGAAGCTGCAGCTGAACCTGAACAACGTGACGGACAAGCTGTACTTCACCAGCATTTACTACGTGGGTATTGCCGAGAATCATGCGCTGCCGGCCGCAGGTCGCACGCTCATCGGCACCGCAAATTATCGTTTCTGATTGATGGCCCCCCATGAGCACCATATCGATCATGTCGCTCTTGGGGCAAATGGGTACGCCGCGTCTCGAGGCGTTGTTCGGCCAAGATGCGCGGCGCGCCGCGGATTGGGTGTTCGTAGCGGCGCTTGAAGGTCTGCCGCAGGCGCAAGTGTGCTACGGCCGGATGCTGCTCGAGGGGACCGGCGTGACGAAGGATCCCGCTCAGGCGCTGAAGTGGTTTCGGCGCGCAACCTTGAACCAAGATCCCGACGCAATCAATATGGTAGGACGCTGCCTGGATAACGGTTGGGGCACGGCGGAGGACGCCGCGGGGGCTGCGCAGCACTTTCAGCGGGCCGCGGATCTCGGGCACGCGTGGGCGCAATACAACGTCGCTCACATGTACCTGGATGGTCGCGGCGTGATGCGGGATCGAACGCTCGCCTATCTGTACTATTTAAAGGCCGCCGAACAGCAGCATGAGCGCGCGATGAACTTGGTGGGCCGATGCTGCGAGGAAGGTTGGGGCACAGCGCGCGACTTGGGTGCCGCGGCTGATTGGTACCGACGCTCGGCGGAGGCCGGCTATTTTCGGGGTCAGTACAATTGGGCCAGCTTGCTTCTGAAGGCGGGCCGCTTCGATGAATCCGCTGCATGGTTCGAACGCGCCGCGGCCGGCGGCACGGCCGCGATGCGCCGCGCCGTTGCGGAACTGATCGCTCGGGCTGGCGCGCCGCGAGCACTGCAAAATCTTGCCGCGCGCCTCAAGGCCGCACGCCTGAGCTCCGCCGATGCGGCCGCCGCCGCGCCGACAAGCCCTTGAGGCCGGTATGTTTTTGCGCATTACGAAAATCTTGAGCGAGGAGCAACTGGCCACGGTGCGCGCCTCGCTCAACAGCGAGAAGGCGCCGTGGGTGGATGGGCGCGTGACAGCCGGCCACCAGGGTGCGGCGGTGAAACACAATCAACAGCTCGATGAGGCCTGTCCCATGGCGCGCGAGCTGGGCCATTTTATTCTGACGCAGCTCGAGCGCAACGCGCTGTTCATCAGTGCGGTGCTGCCCAACAAAGTCTATCCGCCGATGTTCAATCGCTACGGCGAGGGAATGTATTTCGGCACCCATGTCGATGGATCGGTGCGCATGATCCCCGGTAGCCCGCAGAAATTGCGCACCGACCTGTCGGCGACATTGTTTCTCGCGGAGCCGCAAAGCTACGACGGCGGCGAGTTGGTGGTAGAAAGCGATTTCGGCAGCCAGAGCGCAAAATTCGCCGCGGGGGATTTGATCGTTTACTCCTCGACTTCGCGGCATCGCGTGAATGCGATCACGCGCGGTGAGCGCCTCGCGAGCGTGTTTTGGATTCAGAGCCTGATTCGCGAAGACGCGCGGCGAGCGCAGTTGTTCGAACTCGACGGCACCATCCAGCGCCTGACACAAACAGGCGCCGATCCGGAGTCGCTGGTGCGCCTGACGGCGCACTATCACGGACTGCTCAAGGCCTGGACGGAAATCTGAGACTCAATCTGAACCGGTGCGTCTATGCGTCGAACCCTGCCGGCCTCATCGCCTCGACGCCAAACGCTTGCTCAAGAGCCAGTCCGACTCGCCCGATAGTGCCTTCGTCGAACAGACGTCCGATCAAGGTAACCCCGTGCGGCACGCGGCGTGGCGGACTGAACTTAGGCAAGGGATGCGCGGGATCGGGCGCCCAATCACTGCGCGCCTCCGAGACCTCGACAAACCCCGCGCGCAGCGTCAGCGAAGGATGTCCGGTGGCGTTGGTGATGACCAGAATTTCATCCTGCAGCGAGGGCACCAGCAACAAATCGACTTCAGAAAAGATTCGCGCCATCTCGATGGCCACTTTGCGTCGCAATCGATCGCATTGAACGAAATCGACCGCGGAGAGAAATCTGGATTGCCGAAAGATATTTGGCCAGGCATCGGGGACCTGCATCTTGAGCTGATTCACGCCGCCGTTTAAGGTCAACTCTTCGAAGGCTGCAGCCGCCTCGGCGAATAGAATCACGTTCAGAGAATCATAAGGCCAGTCGGGGATCGACACCTCGGTGGCGGTCGCTCCCAGTTTTCGCACAGTATCGAGCGCCGCACGGTCCACGTCCGTGGCTTGCTTCATCCACGCCGGAAAATAGCCGACCCGCAATCCCGTGATCGGCGCAACCGCGTCATAGTCCAGCGTGCTCGGTACACAAGCGACGTCGGTTTTGTCCGGCCCCGAGATGGCATGCAAGACCAGCAGCGTGTCTTCGACACTGCGCGCCATGGGCCCAAGCTTGTCGAGCGACCAGCACAGGGTCATCGCGCCGGTGCGCGGTACGCGTCCATACGTCGGCCGCAACCCGGTGACGCCGCAGCGCATGCTCGGCGCCACGATGCTGCCGCCGGTCTCGCTGCCCACGGCAAAACCCACCAGACCCGCGGCGGTGGCGGCGCCTGGACCTGCGCTTGATCCGGAAGATCCTTCCTCGAGCAGCCACGGATTCATGGTCTGTCCGCCGAACCAGACATCGTTGAGCGCCAGCGCTCCTAAACTCAGCTTGGCGACCAGCACGGCGCCGGCTTCATGCAGCCGTCGAACCACCGTGGCATCCGCTTGAGGTCTGCGATTCTTGAAGGGTTCCGCACCGTAAGTTGTCGCGATGCCCGCCGTGTCGAGTAAATCCTTTGCGCCCCAGGGGATGCCATGCAAGGGTCCGCGATACTTTCCGGCTGCAATCTCGGCATCGGCGGCTTTTGCCTGCTCGAGCGCCAGCTCAGGCGTCAGCGTGATCACACACTTAAGCTTGGGATCGAAGCGCCGCAACCGCGCCAGGTAGATTTGGGTGAGGCGCTCCGAAGACAGTTGCCGCGTCTCGATCCAATGCGACAGTTGGCTCACGGATGCAAAAGCGATGTCTGAATCGCGAGCCGGCAGCGGATGCTCGGCGATCTTGCTGCGGACAAAGCGGTTTCGCCCGCGGTCCGGCCCGTATTGACCGGGTTCCCAGCGCGAGGCCGGCGCAAGCGCCGCCTCCAGCTGTATCTTTTTGGGCCCGGTGCGCCGCTCATACAGCGGCGCCATGGCCTCTCGCCAACTGCCGGCGGCATCACGAGCTTCCCGTGGGCTCAATTGGACCTGCATCAATTTCTCAGCTTCCACAAAGGTGGCGGCGGAAACTTCGGGCCCCACCGGCGGCGAGGTCGCGAATGCCGAGGGTGCGCCGGGGGGCGGCGCGGCGGCGGGTACGTCGCTCTGCGCTTGGGCCGTGTCGTACGCGCCGATCGTGGCGCCGACCACACCCAGGGATGCGTTGGTGAGAAAACGTCTGCGTGAGTTTTGCAATGGATCTCCCGATGTTCGTTTCTTTCCAGCCGAATGAGGGCTTTAGCTGAGTTCTTCCTCAACTTGTCCCAAGCGCTCCTTACCGAAGAACATTTGATCGCCCACGAAGAAAGTCGGGATGCCGAAGGCGCCGCGCGCGGCGGCGGCATTCGTGTTGGCCGCGAGTTCCGCCTTGACGGCGGGATCTTGAGCGGACTCGAGGATGGCCTTGGCGTCGAGACCCGAGGCGCCGAGCACGGTGGCCACCACGGCTGGATCGTCCATCTTTTGTCCCTCTTCCCACATCGCCTTGAGGACTGCTTCGAAGTAGACCTCGCCTGCGTTTGCGCGCCGGGCGGCCAGCAAGCCGCGCATGATCAGGAGCGTATTGACCGGGAAATTCGGATTGAAGCGAAAGGCGCCGAGGTCGTGCTTGGCGATGAAGCGCTGTGTTTCGAGGCGTTCGTATTCGAGTTTACCCTTCACGTTGCCGAAGGCAGTCATTGGAGCCTGGTTCCCCGTCAGCTTGAACAGACCGCCGAGCAGGCAGGGAATGAGATTCACGTGCGCGTTGGTTCGGGCCGTGATGCCGGGCAGCACACGCCAGGCGAGATAGGCGTTCGGACTGGCGAAGTCGAAAATAAAATCGATCGTCTTGCTCATGAGTTCGCCCTCACCAGTGCTCTGTCCAGGGACGCAGGTCCAACTCGTGTGTCCATGCCGAGCGTTGCTGTCCATGCAGCCAGACGTAGTTGGCGGCAATTTCGTCGGGCTTGAGGATCCGGTCATCGGATAATAAAGTTTCCACATCGGCGCGATTGGAGCGCGTGAAAACGCCGTCGATGGCGCCGTCCACCACGACATGCGCCACGTGAATGCCTTTGGGGGCCAGCTCGCGCGAGGCACTTTGCGCGATCGCGCGCAGTCCGGCCTTGGCAGCCGCAAACGCCGCGAAACCTTCGCGTCCACGCAGCGAGGCGGTCGCGCCGGTGAACAGAATCGATCCGCGCCCGCGCGGTCCCATCACGCGCGCCGCTTCGCGCCCGGCAAGAAAGCCTGCGAAACAGGCCATCTCCCACACCTTGGTGAAAACCCGCGCCGTCGTTTCCACCAGGTCGAAGCGCACGTTGGCGCCGATGTTGAACACCACCACCTCGAGCGGCCCGATTCGCGCTTCGATGTCATCGAACAGGGCGATCATTTCGGCCTCGGTGCGCGCATCGACTCCAAATGCGTGCGCGATGCCGCCCTGATCGCGGATTTCGCGGGCCAACGCCTCGAGTTGCTCGAGGTTGCGGGCGCGCCGCGTGATGCAGACCGGATGGCCCTCCCGGGCGAACGCCTTGGCGATGGCGCCCCCAAGTCCATCACCGGCGCCGATGATGAGACAAACGCCTTTAGGGTTGCTGGCTTGCATGGGCTGACAATGATAACGAAAGCGACTGGTCCGCAGCTTACGCCCGCTAGGGAAACCTGCCTACAGAAGCGGTCTGTCTGATTGGGCAACATGGTTCTTGCGACGCTGCAAAGGCCATAATCGGAGAGTCCCCATGAACAGTGTCTTCAGTCCAGTCGATGATGTGCGCCCCGGCGACGATGTGCAGGAGCCGCCGTTGCCTGCCACAGGCGAGGATGTTCGCGAACCCCCGCTGCCCTCGAACAACGGCTCCAAGGATGAGCTGCCTAGCGAAGAGGAAAAGATTGATCCCGACGATGGCGGCGGGAGGGCGCCGCGCCGCTTAACAGCCGGAGATGGCGCGTATGAGCGGCAATAACGTGAGCGATCCGCGAACCAAGTACCCCGAACCTCCGTTCCCAGAGCAGCGCCAGCCATGGCCGGGGCTCGCGTCGAAAATGCAGCCGCGCCCTGACCATGGAGAGAAAAGTTACCGTGGCTCGGACCGGCTCAAGGGACGGAAAGCACTCATTACCGGCGGTGATTCAGGAATGGGCCGCGCCGCGGCGATCGCGTTTGCGCGCGAGGGCGCCGATGTCGCGATCAACTACCATCCGGACGAGCAGGCGGACGCGGATGAAGTCATTGCGCTGATCCGCGAGGCTGACCGCAAGGCCGTTGCGATTCCGGGCGATATTCGTTACGAATCTTTTTGCCAATCCCTGGTCGCTCGGACAATCAAAGAACTCGGAGGGCTGGATATTCTGGTCAGCAACGCAGGGCGGCAGCAGGCGAACAAGTCGATTCTCGACATTTCGACCGAGCAATTCGATTGGACCATGAAAACCAATATTTACGCGCCATTTTGGATCATCAAGGCAGCGCTGCCATCGCTATCGGCGGGATCGTGCATCATCGCCACCGCCTCAGAGCAGGCTTACGATCCTAGTCCGGAACTTTATGATTACGCGCAGACGAAAGCGGCGACCATGAACTTTGTAAAGTCGCTCGCTAAACAACTGGCTTCTAAAGGGATTCGCGTCAACGGCGTGGCGCCGGGACCCATATGGACGCCGCTGCAAGTCAGCGGCGGCGCCTTTCCCGAGAAACAGCAAAAGTTCGGCAGCCAAACGGCGCTGGGACGGGCAGGGATGCCGGCCGAGTTGGCCGGGATCTACGTGCTGCTTGCGGACAATCAAGCCAGCTTTGCGACCGGGCAGATTTATGGCTCGTCCGGCGGCGGCGGCCAACCCTAGAGGCATCGCTGTTCGGCGCTATTTTACGACCGTTCAACTAGAGTTGGGCACGACGCAGACCTTCGCCCCGCCGTAAATTGCTCGCATCGAATCGCGCTCCTCCCCAGCGCGATCGTGACATAACGTTTTATAAGCTGCGACGGGCGGCATGATTTTGCAGCGAGGGCGTTGCGGCGGTTCGAAGATCGCAGGACCATCGCTTGAGGTTCAGGATCATTCCTTATAGGTGCTTTGAGATAGGGGTGATGTATGCAGCGCAGCAGTAACGGTCCCTTGGTGAGATGGACCTCAACTCCACTCGCTACGTTGCCCGGTGTCGGGTGGCGGCTGCACATGTCCAGAATTGCGGCAGAAGTCCTGCCTGTTCGCACGCCCGCCAGACGCCGCGCTCAAGGGTAGTCGATTGGCGACTTGATCGATACGTTCATGTGGATTCGGGTGATTTATTCAAACGCCCGCGAGAACGAAGTAAACGCAATGGAGGGGATCGTATGAAGTCCATGGTGTTCATTCTGGTGGCGCAGTTACACTCGGGCGGAGCCCAAACCCTGGCGGCGTATCCGAGCCTGGAGCAGTGTAGGGATGCGCTCAAGGTAGCAACCACAAATGTTGCAGCGGACTACACGTGCGCCGCGACGCCGCTGGAAGGTAGATGGTCGCAGAAGGATTCGCGCTTCGTAATGGCGCGGCAATGAGCCGCGATTAGACGAGAGTTCCTGAGCGGCCTGGCCGACAGGGAGATTTGCAAGGCAGCACCCCGGGCCGTTATGCTCTGCTTCGCAGTGAGATGGCCCTACCCCTGCCACCAGTGACAACTCCCCGCAAACGCCGCACCCCATCACGATCGTCGAGCGGCACCGCAAAGGCCGCCGCGACAACGTTCGGCGACGTTCGCAAAATTGGGCTTACACTGCCGGGAGTGAAAGAAGGCACCTCATATGGCACTCCGGCGCTCAAGGTCGGGGGCAAGCTTATCGCACGAGTGCATCAGAACTTGGACTGTCTCGTTCTGCGCACCGACTTTATGGGCCGCGAAATTCTGATGCAATCCGCTCCGGACGCCTTCTTTATTACTGATCACTATCGGGATTACCCTTGGATTCTCGTGCGTTTCGCGACGGTTGAGAAACGCGCCTTGCCGGATTTGATTGAGCGCGCATGGCGACTGGTCGCTTCAAAAACTCTGACGAAGAAGTTTGATGTCGAGCGCGGCGCTCAAGATGCAGTCTAACGATTCGGCGAGCAGCAGCAACCAGCCCCCTGACATTGTCGTCGCCCCTCCGGCCGCCGACACCGCGGGTCGCAACCGGCTCGTCATCAATCTCCTGCTGGTCGCCACTTTCGTTGTGATTCTCAACGAGACGTTCATGGCCGTGGCCATCCCACGGCTCATGCGCGACCTCGATGTCACGGCCGGTGCCGTGCAATGGTTGACCACGGCATTTCTCCTCACCGTGTCGGTGGTCATTCCGGTCACCGGGTTCTTGCTACAGAGGATGAACACGCGGCCAATCTTTGTCTTGGCGATGTCGTTGTTCACCCTGGGCACGTTTACCGCCAGTCTGGCATCCAATCTCGAGGTGCTGATCCTCGCACGCATCATTCAGGCATCCGGGACGGCGATCATGATGCCGCTGCTGATGACCACTGTAATGACGCTGGCGCCCCCGGAAACTCGCGGTAAGACGATGGGCTTTATTTCCACTGTCATATCGGTGGCGCCCGCCATTGGCCCCAGCATCTCGGGAGCCATCCTTAACTATCTCAGCTGGCGTTGGATGTTTCTCTTGGTGCTGCCCATCTCGCTCGGCGCACTGGCGCTGGGTGCGCGCCGCATCCAGAACGTGACGACACCGCACCGTGCGCCGCTTGATGGGGTCTCCGTAATTCTGTCGGGCTTCGCGTTTGGCGGCCTCGTCTATGGACTCAGTAATATTGGTGTTGCCGCGACGCCGGGAACGCTGCCGACCGGAATCTGGATTGCGGTCGGCGCCGTGTTCTTGGCTGCGTTCATCTTGCGGCAGATATCGCTTCAAACAAAGGGCTACCCGCTGCTCGATCTGCGTACCTTCGACTCGCATAACTTCACTGTGTCGGTGATCCTCATGGCAATCATGATGATGGCGCTGTTCGGCACCATCATCCTGCTTCCGATCTATCTGCAGAACGTGCTCGGGCTCAGTACCCTTCAAACCGGATTGTTGCTGCTGCCGGGAGGTTTGCTGATGGGTTTGCTTGGCCCCCATGTCGGACGTTTATATGACAAAGTGGGCCCGATCAAGCTGCTGGTTCCCGGCGTCGTCGTCGTTAGTAGCGTGCTGTGGGCGATGACACTGCTCAGTCCGACCACCCGGGTCGGCTACATCCTCGCCGGACATGTTGTCATGAGCGTCGGCTTTGCCTGCCTATTTACGCCGCTATTCACCGTCAGCTTGTCATCGGTGAAGCCAAGCCTCTACTCGCACGGCAGCGCCGTTATCGGCACCATTCAGCAGGTCGCCGGTGCGGCCGGAGTCGCGCTGTTCGTGGCATTGATGTCGGCACGGACGACCACGCTGGCAGCGCGCGGGCTCGCACCGGTCGATGCGCTATCGGGCGGCATCCGTAGCGGCTTTTTCTGCGGCGCCATCATCTCGCTGCTCGCGGTGGCGTGCGTTTTCTTCGTGCAGAGGCCCGCTCTTATGAGGGATTGATGAGGTTCGCGCCGATTGGCGGCCCCACTGCCGGCTCGCTGGTTATAGTAGCGTCGAGAGAGCTAAAAACCAGGACGGGGATACCGGGTGAGACTTCCAACGAGCAAGCGCGCGAAGCTATTTGTCATTCCCTTGCTGTTGGGCGCCATTGGATCCGCCCGTGGCTCGCCCGACGCGGATCAACTCGAGGAAATCACCGTCACCGCGCAAAAGCGCGCGGAGTCGTCCCAAGATGTTCCGTTGACAATCCATACGGTATCGGCGGATGAGATGTCGAGAGCCAACCTGCGGAATTTGTTTCAAATCGCCGATTACGTCCCCGGCATGGTTTTCTCCCGGGCGCCCGATGACGGAATGGCCCTGACTTTCCGCGGCCTTGGCTCGCCCGCGAGATCGCAGGCGTTCGAGGAGTCGATCGGGCTGTTCATGGACGGCATGTTCCTGGCCAAGGCGCGCCTGTATTCGAGCGCTTTCTTCGATTTGGACCGGGCCGAATTGATAAAGGGCACCGACAGCACGCTGCTCGGCAAGAACACCAGCCTCGGTGCGATTAGCCTGATCACGCGGCAGCCCGGCGCGGAGTATGACGCCGACGTGCGGGTGGCGCGGGAATTCGCAGACGGTGGGCAGACCTACGATCTGGGCTTTGATTTGCCGTTCACGCCGACATTCGCCGTCCGGGAAGCCATCCACTACAACGATACCGCGGGATGGGTCAAGAATACGGCCACCGGCAGATCGGTGCCCATCGACGACGACTTTGCGTCCCGCACAACCGCCGTTTTACGTCCGTGGGAGGCCTTCACGGCCTCTGCATCGTATCAGCATAGCGACAATAAGCGTCTCGGTACTCCGTATCAGATCGTCGATCCGAATCTCAATCCGATTTACGGTGAGGGAGTACTCAACGACCAAGAGGACGTGTTTACAAGTCTGACAAAGACCGGTGAATCAACCCACATCAGCGAGGTAAATTTTTACAACTTGAAGCTTCAGTGGGACCTGGGCCGGTACTCGCTCGTGTCCCAGACCTCACGTATCGACTATAACCTTGACTACGATGATGACTTCGATTTCTCGCCCGAGCCGTGGACCGATTTCATTCGATTGGAGAACTACCAACAATTTACCGAGGAACTGCGTCTCGCCTCGCCGACAGCTCAAACGGTCGACTACATCGTGGGTGCCTTCTTGTTTCACAGCGACTGGCACTCGATCGAACATCAGGACTGGGGGGTGCCGGACTGGCCGCCCGGAACACCCATCGCGGGACAACTGTACAACGGTCCTTTCACCAACGATTTCAAGGAAAAGACCGATTCGAAATCGGCATTCGCATCCGCCACCTGGCACTGGGGCGATCAATGGCGCCTGACCACCGGTCTGCGCTATTCGGATGAGCGAAAAGATACGCTCTTCGGCCGTACCAATGCCGCGCCGCTGACGATCTGGAACACGCTCGCCAATCCGCCATTCCCAACAACCGCGCTACCCTTCTCGGATTCGTTCCTGGACGGCAACGCGAACCTGCAGTTTTCGCCTTCCAGCAACGAGATGCTGTACCTCGCCTATGGACACGGCACCAAGACGGGGGGATATGTTGAAACGAACACCAATGCTTACCCCGTGTTCGCCGACCCGGCAGTCGATTCGCGCATCAAATCGGAAGTCGCCCAGACGGTCGAGGCAGGCATCAAGTCCACCCTTTTCAATCACAGCCTTCGGATCAACGCGTCGATCTTCCACACGGTCATTACTAATTTCCAGGACACCCTGTTTACCGGCGCCGCGGCGGGTTTTATCACGGAAAATCTGCCGGCACGGTCGAACGGGTTTGAGATCGAAACGGCGTGGCAGGTCAATCGGGAGCTGCGGCTCGCCGCAGCCGTTACCTATGCCTACGCGACGGAGACCAGAACTGCGGAGGATGCGGTGTTGGTTCCGACCCTCACCTGTCACGTGTGTCGAGCCACGCAGTCACCCACCTGGAACGGAACGGCGGACGCGGACTACCAGCGGCCGATCACGGCCTCCCTCAACCTGGTGGCCGCGGCACACTTTCGTTATCGCGGATCGATGTATAACCAACCGGGAGACACCTTCCCCTCGGCTCCCTACCGGCCCTTGGATCTATCCCTAGGTGTGGCCGGCGCAAATGGCCATTGGAGCCTGATCGGACTGGTCAAGAATATCAATAATAGTTTGAGTGAAGATTTCGCCAGCCCGTCGGTCGCTCCGAACTTCGCGGCCTTGGGGTCCCCGGCGCCGTTGAGAACGGTTTGGTTGATGGCCACCCTACATCTTTAGACCTGACGCAGGGGATGCCTCGCGGCGCGCGGCCGCTTACCGCCCGTGTTGCCCTCGATCCGGACACCTGGATGACAATCGCACCAGATGCCGGATCAAGGTCAATGAGCTGATCGCTCCTCAGCCGGTAGGCTGCTGATCGCAGGACACCTGCGTGTTCCAATCCGCAAAGCTGCCGACGGGATTCTGCTCCCAGGCCCAAACATGCATTTCGTAAAATGCGGGTAAGCCGTAGCGATTCGGGAATGAAACGTAGTTCATCAAATGTCCTTCCAGTACGGGGGTAGCGGTGCTCCCTTGCGGAATCTGGGTTTGCCACACGCTGGCGAGAATGATGAATTCGACCCCGACCAAGCGAAAGGAGCCGTTCGGTTGCGGCTCATAGATCAGCGCTTCGGGTTCGGTTGCATTGAGAGTTCCGGCCGTGATTCGCGAACCCAATACGAAGTGCACTCCCATCGCGCCGAAATCCGGGCCGCTGACGCAGGGCGTGGCCTGTGCGAAACCGGCGGCGAGCGCCGCATTGATGTCCTTGAATTGCGCCGTCGCTTTGCGAACCTTGCTAACCAGCGGCGAATTTTGATCGGCGGCGCTCATCGTCATGACATGCGGTGGGGACTCCCCGGCGAGGGCAATGAAAGGAACGGATAGAGACAACATAGTTAATATCAAACGGCCTGTAATCTTCATCGATGATCTCCCATAGGATTGGCTTGTAGGCGAGTGGACAAGAAAGCTCTATTTATAGAAGTACGGATCGAGGACACGAACCTCGGTGATTTGCGTGATGGGTAATTGGCTGCGAACGGCGGCGCGCCGCACAGCCTCGGGCGTCGGTCCGTCGTAAAGACAGAAGGTGCGTTTGCGGTCGGGAGTTACGTAGGAGTGCAGCCAGGTGACCCCGTCTTCCGCGTTGCTATCGATGACGTTTCGACATAATTGGGCGCCGCTCTCATCGAGCGGGATGTGAAGACCGTCTGGGAACTCTCGTTCGATCAAATACCTGGACATGTGCAATCTCCCATGCAAACCAACCGCTGGAGATCATGGTCTGCTCGAGAGATCGGCGAATCAGAGGACCTACCCAATTTAGAGGAGTCGCATACCCATATTGCCGGGGAAATGAAGCTGCGGCGCCGCCGCTCTTTGCGCGCGCACCGGGGATGGGTTACAACTTGCCTGCGATCTTCACGGGAGACTGCATTTTTCGATGGAGTTACTGGAGCGCAAAAAAAGCCTGGCTGAGCTCACTGACCGGCTGCGGCGCGCGATCGAGGGTCCGGGGTGCATTGCTCTGCTTGGCGCGGAAGCGGGAATCGGCAAGACCGCGCTTTTGCAGGAATTCGCCAAGGCACCGCTCGGTGCGCGGGTGCTATGGGGCGGCTGTGATGCGCTGTTCGCGCCCCGGCCGCTAGGACCGCTGTACGACATCGCACGTCAGACACAGGGCGAACTCCTGGCCACTATCACCAGCAATGCAAATCGCGAAGTCATTTTTGCGGCAGCCCTGGGTGAGTTGGAACGCACGCAGACCCTGCTGGTCTTCGAGGATATGCATTGGGCGGACGAAGCCACGCTCGATCTCCTCAAATATCTCGGGCGGCGCGTTCAGCGCACCCGCGCAATGCTGGCGGTAAGTTACCGCGATGACGAGGTCGGGCCGCGGCATCCATTGCGATTCGTCATCGGGGATCTGCCACGCTCCGCCACGCACAGAATGTCGCTTTTACCCCTATCGGAGCCGGCAGTTGCTCAGCTTGCACGGCAGGCCGGGCAGCAGTCGGCGGACCTGCACCGCATCACGGGCGGCAATCCGTTCTTCGTCACCGAAGCCCTGGCCGCCGTGGCCGACACGGTGCCGGTCAGTGTGCGCGACGCTGTTCTTACGCGTGCCATGAGACTGACGCCGGACGCGCGCAAAATCGCGGAGCTTGCCTGCGTAGTCCCGGGCAGGACGGAATCCTGGCTGCTGGCGGAAGCGGTTCCGGTCGATGACGCCGCCATCGAAGACTGCATGAGCATCGGCATGGTTCGATCAGATGACGGCGCGCTTAGCTTTAGGCACGAACTTGCTCGGCGCGCGTTTGAGGACTCCCTATCGCAGTCTCACCGGCAGCTCTTGCACGCGCAAGTCTTCGCGGCTCTCGCCGGGCGGCACGATATCTCTCCGGCACGCCTCGCGCACCACGCGGCCGGTGCGCGCAATGCAGCAGCCGTTTTGCAATTCGCGCCGCTGGCGGCCATGCAGGCGGCGTCGGTGGGTTCACATCGCGAGGCTGTCTCGCTGTATGAGGTTGCACTCCCTTATGCGAAAGAGATCGCGCCCGATGAGCGCGCACGCCTAAATGAACGATTGTCCTACGAATGCTATTTGACCGGTCAGCACGCGCGAGCGATCGAAGCGCGCCGTGCAGCGCTCGATATCTGGCGAGCGTCGGGCGAGCGCATGCGCGAGGGAGATGCGCTGCAGTGGCTGTCCCGCTTAAGTTGGTTTTTCGAACGGCGCGCTGACGCTGACCGCTATGCCGCCGAGGCGGTGGCGACCCTCGAATCGCTGCCGC
>DATNKC010000503.1:0-14603 GCA_035603615.1 Steroidobacteraceae bacterium
CACCCCTCGGGGAGCACACATGAAGATTCTGCTGGTCGAAGATAACGAACGCGTGACGCAATTCGTCATCAAGGGCCTGCAGGAAGCCGGACACACGACGGATCATGCGGGGAATGGCCGAGACGGCATGTTCCTGGCCGCCAGCGAGCCGTATGATGTCATCATCATGGACCGCATGCTGCCGGGCGACATCGATGGGCTCGCCATCATCGAGGTGCTGCGCAAAGCCGGCAAGCGCACACCGATTCTGATCTTGAGCGCGCTGTCGGAGGTCGACGATCGCATTCGGGGGCTGCGCAGCGGCGGCGACGACTATTTGACCAAGCCCTTCGCCTTTGGCGAGCTATTGGCGCGAATTGACGCGTTGCATCGCCGGGCAGAAGGTGTCGATCATGAAATTCCGCTCAGCGTCGGCGATTTGCACATGGACCCGCTGACGCGCAAGGTGACCCGAGGCGACCGGCCGATTACACTTCAGCCGCGCGAATTCAAGCTGCTGGAATACCTCATGCGGCATGCGGGCCAGGTCGTGACACGCACCATGCTGTTGGAAAATGTTTGGGATTACCACTTCGATCCGCAAACCAACGTGGTCGACGTGCATATCAGCAAGCTGCGTCAGAAGATCGACGCAGAGTTCGAGCGCCCGCTGCTGAAGACCGTTCGCAATGCCGGCTACACGGTGACCGCGAGTGACTAGCATGATCCGCTCGTCCGCGCTGTCCCTGGCGCTGGGCTACGTGGCTTTGGGGTTGACGGCACTGGTGCTGTTCGCCGCGCCGCTGTGGTACGCGTGGCAGGTGACCATTCAAGACGGACGCGCCGAAATCCTGCAAGCCGACGCGCAGCGCATCACTGACATCTACAAGCGCGACGGGGCCGATGCGGTCAAGACCTTTATCGACACCCGCGTCAGTTTGCAAATCGCCGGCGAGAGAATCTTGCTTCTGACTGACGCGTCGATGCATCCCCTCGCCGGCAATTTGCGCGCCTGGCCCACCACCGTGCCGCAGACGCCGGGGAATTACACCATTCAGGTCAACGTGGGTTCGCAGGGCGAGCAGGAAGCGCTGGTCCACGTTGCCATGCTGGGCGACTATAACTTGCTGGTGGGCCGCGACAACGCCCTGTTTAGGCCGTTGCAGACTCGATTCTGGTATGGATTGAGCGCCGCGGTGGCGGTGCTGTGCATCGCCGGATTGTTGGTCGGCATCATCACGCGCCGCGCATTGATGTCGCGCGTCAACAGCATTCGCCAAACCGTTTCTGCCATCATTCACGGCGATTTGAAGCACAGACTCCCGACCCATTTGAGCGACGATGAACTAAACACCCTGTCGCGCACCATCAACGGCATGCTGGATCAAATCGAACTGCTGGTGCACGGCGTGCGCAATGTATCGAACTCCATCGCACATGACCTGCGAACGCCGCTGGCCGAGCTGCGATCACGCCTCGAGGAACTCTCGCTGATCCGGCCTTCGACCGAAGAGACTTACACAGAGATCGATGGCGCGGTGGCCGATGTCGATCGGGTCATCCGCATCTTCGATGCGCTCTTGAGACTGGCAGAGATTGATGCCGGCATGCGCCGCTCCGGTTTCGTGTCGCTCGATGTGTCGGACCTCGCGGCCAATGCGGTCGAATTCTACGAGCCGGCTGCCGAGCTCAAAAATATCGATCTCAAGATGCGCTCGAACGGTCCTCTATCGGTGTCCGCGGATCCGGTGCTGCTCGCCCAGGCGTTGAGCAACTTGATCGACAATGCGCTCAAGTACGCGCCGCAGGGCGGATCGATCGAGGTCGCGGTTCAGCGGTGCGATGATCTGCGCGCGGAGATTTCCGTTTCGGACAACGGGCCTGGCATCGATGATGCGGAAAAGACCAAGGTGATGCAGCGGTTTTATCGCGGCGACGCCAGCCGCGGCACCCCGGGTGTCGGTCTCGGCTTGAGCCTGGTACAGGCGGTGGCAAAACTGCATGGCAGCGCGCTGGAACTGCTCGATAACGGCCCGGGATTGCGCGTGGTGATGACTGTGCCAATCGATGCTTCGAGCGCGTCTTTGCGGGAAGTGCAGCCGCCAGCTTCCCCGACCAGCGACGAGGCTGCACCCCAGACCCTAGCCTCTTTGCCGTAGACTTAGGCGCATGCTTATCAGCTGCGTCGCGTACCAGGACGGTACCAAAATCGGCGACATCACGGCCGCGCAAATAGGAGATTACTTGCATCGGCCCCATTGCTTCGTTTGGGTGGCCTTGCAAGAGCCATCCGCGGCCGAACTCGCGGAAATGCAAACAGCCTTCGACTTGCACCCGCTCGCCGTCGAGGATGCGCTGGTGGGACACCAACGGCCCAAGGTTGACGAATACGGCGACTCATTGTTTGCGGTGCTGCATCTGGTTGAACCGACTTCCGGCGAGTACCACGTGGGCGAGTTGGCCATTTTCGCGGGGCCTAATTACATCGTCACGGTACGCAGCCGGGCGCAAAAAGGCTTGGCCGAAGTGCGTGCGCGCTGTGAGCGAGAACCGCAACTGCTGCGCCAAGGTCCAGGCTTTGTCCTGTATGCCGTCATCGACGCCGTCGTCGATCGCTACTTTCCAATTCTCGACACCTTGGAGGATGAACTGGACGGCATTGAACAACGGATTTTCGCCCCGCAGGGCGCGCCGCGCGACAACATTGAAGCGCTGTACGCGCTCAAGCAGCGGCTGATGGTCATGAAGCATGCCGTGGCGCCGCTGCTGGAAGGCGTGTCAAATCTGACCGGCGGCCGAGTGCCCGCGCTGTGCGTCAATATCACGGAATATTTCCGGGATATCTATGATCATTTACTACGGCTGAACCAGACCGCCGATTCGGTCCGCGACACCATCGCGACCGCGATATCGGTGAACTTGTCCTTCATCACGCTGCAGGAGAATGAAACCATGAAGCGGCTCGCCGCATACGCGGCGTTGCTGGCGATCCCCACGATGATCGCAGGCATCTACGGCATGAATTTTGAACATATGCCGGAATTGAAGTGGCGCTACGGCTATGCCGCTTCCCTGCTCTTCATGGGCGCGATAGACGTGCTGCTTTATTTTAGATTCAAAAAAGCAAAGTGGCTGTAGCCGCGCTCAATATTCGACGCCTCGGGATCCTGCTGGCGCCCTTGCTGGACATTCTGGCTTTTTGCGCCTTGGTTGGCGCCGGCGTATCGCTGCGCGCCAGCAATACCTATGCATTTGCCCTCGGCTACGCCCTCAGCTTGTTGTTGCGCTGGCCGGCGCTGCGCGCATCCCAGGATCAGGCCGCAGCCTGGCGCATCGCGTTGCGCAGCGCAGTCGTCGGTCTCATGGCGCTTGTCTTGCGCGCCGGCGTGCTGGCGCTGCTGGTGCAGCGCTGGGGATGGGCGCCCCAAATTTGCATTCTTTTCGCAGCTTCGCTCGGCCTCGCGGTCACCGCGCCGCGCTGGCGCAATGCCGCGGTCGCACTCATCGTCTATGCCTTCGTGCTGCGGCTGGTCTATGCCGGTTCGGTTGAAATGCTGCCGGAGGAAACCTATTACTGGAATTATTCACGGCACTTGGACCTGAGCTACTTGGATCATCCGCCGATGGTGGCATGGTTGATCCGCGTGGCAACGGCGGTGTTCGGGCAAACAGAATTTGGCGTGCGCGCCGGAGCCCTGCTCTGCGGCGCAATCACCTCGGTGTTTGTGTATAAACTGACTCGCAACCTCTTTGGCGCCGCGACTGCGCTGGCTGCTTTGTTGCTGGTTCAGGCGCTGCCGTTCTTCTTCCTTTCCGGCCTGCTCATGACGCCGGATGCTCCCCTGGTCGCAGCCTGGGCGGCGTCGCTCTACTTTCTGGAGCGCGCCTTGATTGGCAACCAATCCCGGGCCTGGTGGTTTGCGGGCATCTGCCTAGGACTGGGCATGATCTCGAAATACACCATCGCCCTTCTCGGCGCCGTGGCCGCAGTTTTCATGGTGTGGGATCCGCAAGCGCGCCGCTGGTGGACCCGCTCCGAGCCCTATGTCGGCGCTCTCCTGGCCCTGGCCATCTTTTCTCCCGTCATTATCTGGAATGCGCAGCACGAGTGGGCATCGTTCGCGTTTCAAACATCACGGCGGCTGGCGGAGACACCGCAATTCGCCCTGCACAAGCTGATCGGCTCCATCATCGTGTTGATCACTCCGACCGGACTGCTGGCGGTTATCGCGGCACTGCTGGGGCGGCACGCGGGCGCCGAGACGTCCGATGCGATCCGCCGCCGCCGGCTGTTCAATCTCGCCATTCTCGTTCCCGTCTTGGTGTTTACCGTGTTCAGTGTGCGCCACGAGGTGAAGCTGGATTGGACCGGAGCGCCCTGGACGGCGGCGCTGCCTGCCATGGCCTACGTCATGGTGAATCGAGATCTGCGCGCGGTGCGGTTCGCGAAGTGCATTCGCGCCGCGTGGATGCCCACCATCGTCGTGATGCTATTGATCTACGGCGCCGGCCTGCACTACTTGGTGCTCGGCCTGCCGGGCGTCGGTTACGACAAGCACATCGAAGCGATTCCCGTGGGATGGCGGGACTTGAGCGCGCATGTCCTCGAGACGGCAAACGCCTACGGCAAGGAAACCGGTACCCAGCCGCTCATTGTGGGCATGGATCGATATGCCATCGCCAGCGAACTTGCCTTTTACGGCGGTGCGCACACCGCCTCAGGGCTTCAGACTGCGAACAGCCACCTGTTCGGCGGCATGGGCCTGATGTATGGCTTATGGCTGCCCCCCAAGTCTCTGGAGGGCCGAAACCTGCTGCTCGTCGCATGGACTCCGGGCGAGTTGGACGATAAGTTCATTCGAGCGGGGGTGGAGAGACTAGGGCCTATCGAGGATGATGTGCTGATGCGGGACGGGGTCCTCATCCGCCACTACTATCACCGCATGGCCTTCAACTATCATGCTGACAATAACGACAATGACTTAAAATGACAGCCATGAACCCGACGTATCATCGTTTACTTGCGGCCGCTCTTGCCGGCGTTTGCCTGTTGCAATCCGCGATCTGTGCCGCGCAAACCCCTGAGCAGCAAAAGATGTGGGAGGCGCAGCACGCGCAAGCCCAGGCCGACGAGAAGGCAAAGGCAGAAAAGCTGGCCGCACAGCGCGCCGCACGCAAAGCAGATCCCATGGGCTGGGTTCGCACCTTAGACCCGCTCACCGCGGGCGGGTGGCAATTTCGATCGGTCGCCCCTGACGGGTCGTGGGCATCCTTTAGCACCGAGCATCAGCTGAAACGCTCAGGCAAACTCGTAACCGCGTGGCTGCGTCAGGAATATCCCGAACCGCAGCGAAGCAACAACGGCAACGTCTATTTGAGCTATGTGGAAAAGATCCAATACGACTGCGCGAATGAACGCGCGCGCGCCTTGTTGCTTATCTATTACTCCGACAACAACATTATGGGCAGCGAAGAAAGCGAGGCCACCGACGTCAAAGAGGCCGTCTGGGTACCGATCGTGCCGGGGACGCCCGGCGAAAACGTCTACCAATGGGCGTGCGCAGACGGCCGCGGCAAGTCGCACTCGTAGTCCGTGTAAAGATACTAGAAATAACAGTTATTAATGATTGTAATCTATTGATATATAGATAATAAATTTCAGGTTCAGCTGCCGACCAACTGGATGCTCGCCGCCAGCAGCTGCGTTCTGTCGGCACAGGGGCCGACCAGTATCTCGACTTCACCCGGCTCGAATACGGGCTCGAGCCGCATGTCGAGAAAACACAGCTCAGAGGCGCGCAAGGATAGCGTCACCGTTCCGGTCTCCCCTGGCCCCAAGCTGATTTTGCCAAAGCCTTTCAGTTCCAATTTCGGTCGCGAGACACTCGCGACCTTGTCGTGCGTAAACAAAAAGACGGTTTCTTGCGCCTCTCTCGCGCCTCGATTGACGACATCCACCTGAATCGTGATCGCATCATCGATGCCGATCGCATTCGACGAGAGGCGTAGTGTCGAGAACTCGAAGCGGCCGTAGGTAAGCCCGAATCCAAACGGAAACAGCGGTTCATTGGCGACATCGAGATACTTGCTGGTGAATTTATCCTGAGCGTCGAAGGGCCTGCCGCTGGGACGCTCGCTAAAAAAAATCGGCACTTGACCGGAAGCGCGCGGCCAGGTTACGGGTGTTCGCCCGCTCGGGCTCGCCTGCCCTGTGAGCACATCGGCAATGGCATTTCCCGCCTCGCTGCCTAGAAACCACGCCGCGAGCAGCGCGTCGGCGCGCTCCACCAACCACGGCACGACCAAGGGCCTGCCGGAAAACAGGATCACGATCACCGGAATCGCAGAGGCCTGCGCGCGTTCGAAAACGGCTTCCGCCAGCCGCCGTTGAATGCCGGGCAATCCCAGATGCGCGCGGCTCGAAGCTTCACCGCTCATCACCGCCGCTTCACCCAGGCAGAGGATGATCGCATCCGCAACCGCACAGTGATCTACGCCGCCGGCGATTCCGCTAAAGTCGGCGCTCTCGATTTCAACACCCTCCGAATGCAGTATCTCGGCCTGGGGAAACGCGCTGCGCAGACCCTCGAGCACGGTCACTTGGCCCTCCGGCGCAGCCGCGCCCCACCAGACTCCGCGCATTTCCGCCGACGCGTTCGCCAACGGGCCGATCACGGCGAGACGCCTGGCGACCCGCCCAAGAGGCAGGACGTCGCCCTCGTTTTTGAGCAGGACAATCGAACGCGTGGCGATTTGCCGCGCAAGCTGACGTCGCTGCGTGCGGGCGGCAGGCGATTCGGGACTCCTGCCGCGCCGGTAGGGGTCCTCGAATAATCCGAGCCGCTCCTTCAGGATCAGCACCCGGCGCACCGACTGATCTATTTCCGCCACGCTGACGGCGCCTCGCTGTAAGGCAATCGGCAAGCCGCGCCGATAGGCATCGGCCATCATGTCGATGTCCACCCCCGCTTTCAGCGCAAGAGCCGCCGCCTCCGCCAGATCCGCCGCGACGCCATGGCGGATCAGCTCGGCGATGGCGTTGTAATCGCTGATGACCACGCCATCGAATCCGAGGCGGCCGCGCAGCCAGTCGCGCAGCAGCGCCCTATTTGCGGTCATCGGCACGCCGTTAAGATCGGTAAAGGCCGGCATCATCGCCGCCACTCCCGCGGACACCGCGGCGGCAAACGGCACCATATGGACTTCGTGCAGCGTTCTGTCCGAGATGTCGACAGGCGCGTAGTCACGGCCCGCCGTCACACATCCATAGGCGCAGTAGTGTTTCGCGCAGGCGGCAAGCGCGTCCGCTTGGCTGAGATCGGTGCCCTGGAATCCCCTCACCTTTGCCTCGGCCATGCGCACGCCCACGAACGGGTCTTCTCCCGGGCTTTCGGCGATGCGGCCCCAGCGCGGATCCCGCGCGACATCGAGCATGGGTGCAAAGGTCATGGCCAGGCCATCGGCAGCCGCTTCCTTGGCCGACTCCCGGGCGCTCGAGGCCCAGACTTCAGGATCGAATGCGGACGCCTCACCCAAGGGGATCGGAAAGAGGATCCGATGTCCATGGATGACGTCGTAGCCGATGAGCAGCGGAATCCCCAACCGCGATTCCTTGACCGCCAGATCCTGCATTTCACGCACGTTTTCCACGCCGACCAGATTCAGCAAGTTGCCGATGGCGCCGCTCTTGATCGCTTCCGTGGAATCGCCGGCGATGGTGGGACCGGTCACGGCCTGCCCGCAGGCCGTCATGGTGAGTTGGCCGAGTTTTTCGGTCAACGTCATTTGGCTTATTAAACTTTCGACACGGCTCACTGAACTTTAGCTCCCTGATGGCTTGCGACGTGAATGATAATGGAGGAACCACCCTGCTTGAGAGAAGTGCATGAACAAAGATAGGCCGGCGCAGACAGCGATTTCCGCAGAGGCCGAGGAGCGCGCGAATTCGCGCCTGCTCCCGCAACTCGAAATGATGGCCGGCGCCCTGTGGGCCTCGCCGGTGCGCAATACACTGTTTCTATTGTCGGGCTCCATATTTTTCGTCGTAGCGGTGACCGCGTACGGGCAAATTCGGCTCAATAACTGGAATCAGCCGTTCTATGATGCCCTGTCACACCGGGACTTTGCGCAATTCCTCGATCAACTGGGCATTTTTGGAATGATCGCAGGAACCCTGCTGGTCCTCAATGTGGGTCAGCGTTGGCTCGGCGAGACCTTGAAACTCAAACTGCGTCAAGGCCTGGGCCGTGACCTGATTCAAAACTGGCTGGTACCCGGGCGCGCCTTTCGCCTGACGAACGCGGGCCCGATGGGCGTGAATCCGGATCAGCGCATGCACGAGGACGCGCGCCACCTCACTGAACTGACCGGCGATCTTGGCATCGGACTGCTGCAATCATCGATTTTGCTCGCGAGTTTCGTGAAAGTACTTTGGAGCCTATCCAATAATTTTGCCTTTCACTTTGACGGCCGGCAAATTGTCATTCCGGGATATATGGTCTGGGCGGCCATCGTGTATTCGGGCTCGGCGTCGCTGCTCAGCTATTGGGTGGGCCGCGGCCTGATCGACCGCAACGCGGATCGTTACGCACGCGAGGCGGATCTGCGCTTCTCGCTGGTACGCGTCAACGAGCACATCGACGCCATCGCCTTGAGCGGCGGCGAGCCCGACGAGGCGCGGCGCATTGATATGGATTTCAAGGGCGTGCTGGCCGCCACGGCGCGATTGGTCACCGGCCTGACCAATCTCACCTGGATCACGGCCGGCTATGGATGGTTCACGTTGGTCGCCCCAATTCTGGTGGCCGCTCCCCTGTATTTCGCCGGCAATCTCACCTTTGGGGGTCTGATGCTCGCCTCCGGCGCCTTCATGCAAGTCCAGTCATCATTGCGCTGGTTCGTGGATAATTTCAGCACCATCGCGGACTGGCGCGCGACGTTGCTGCGCGTGGCGGGCTTTAGACGCGCCGTGATCGACACTGACATCATGCACGATGTGGAGAACCGTATTTCGTATTCGACCGGTCCGGCGGGAGAGTTCGAAGTGGACGATCTGAAGATTTCATCGCCGAGCGGCTGCACCCTGCTGCAGGAAAAGAAGGTGCAGATCAAGCGCGGCGAGCGCGTGCTCATCGTGGGCGAATCGGGAACGGGGAAAACCCTGCTATTTCGTGCCCTCGCGGGCTTGTGGCCCTGGGGCTCGGGAACCGTCACCCATCCTAAAGACGAGGAAATCCTTTACATGCCGCGCACGCCTTATTTTCCTCCGGGCACGCTGCGAGAGGTTCTCGCCTACCCTAAGCCGACCAGCGACTTTGAATCCAAAGCGTGTTCCGACGCGCTGGCGCGCGTGGGCTTGGAGCGCTTGATACCAAAGCTCGACTCCACCGAGCGTTGGGATCGCGAGTTGAACGAGGATGAACAGCAGGCGCTGGCATCCGCGCGGGTGCTCACTCACAAGGCTCCCTGGATCCTCATCGACGAAGTGCTCGACTCGCTGGACGACGTTGCGCTCGATCGCGCCGTCGACATTCTCACCAAAGATCTTGCACAATCCGGTGTGATCTACATCGGCCGCAGCGAGGCACACCAGATGTTTTCGAGGGTTTTGCACTTGATTATGGATCCCACCGCCAAAAAGCTAAAAAAGCTGGGTCAGGCGGCTCCGGCCTCGGCACCCGCGCCCGCGCCCGCGACGAGCCCAAAACCATGAGGAACCGCAGCTTGAGCCCCGCCGAACTTGCCGCCTTACCCGAAGCACAATTGCTCGAGGCGGTGCAGCGACAGACCTTTGCTTTTTTTTGGGAGGCCTCGCATCCGGTGAGTGGGCTCGCGCCCGATCGCTGTACCACCAGCGCTACGCCTACGGATGATCTGGTCACCACCGGCGGCTCCGGTTTCGGCGTCATGGCGCACATCGTCGCGGCCGAGCGCGGATGGATAACCCGGGCAGCGGCAGCCGAGCGCATTGGGCACATGCTGGAGCTGCTGAATCGCGCGACCTGTTATCACGGTGTCTTTCCGCACTTCATGAATGGGCGCACCGGCGCCACGATTCCTTTCAGCCGCAAGGATGACGGTGGCGATCTGGTCGAGACCGCTTTCCTGATCATGGGTCTGTTGTGCGCGCGCGAATACTTCAAGCGCAAAAACCCGCTGGAATCGAAGATCAGAGGGCTTATTGATTACTTATGGGCCGAGGTCGAATGGACTTGGTACACGCGCGGCGGCTCGGCGCTGCAGTGGCATTGGAGCCCGAACAACGGCTGGGCGCTCGACCACGAGATCCGCGGTTGGAATGAATGTCTGGTCACCTACGTTCTCGCCGCATCGGCGCCGCGCTATCGCATCCATCCCCGTGTTTATCACGAGGGATTCGCGGTCGGGCGCAATTTCCTCAACGGCAAATCCTACTACGACATCGACTTGCCCCTGGGTGCTCCCTTTGGGGGCCCTCTGTTCTTGTCGCAGTACTCGTTCTGCGGAATAGACCCGCGAAACTTGGCGGATCGCTACGCCAGCTATTGGGAACAGAACGTCAACCATGTGCGCATCAATCGCGCCCACTGCGTGAAGAACCCGATGCATTACAAGGGATACAGCGCGTCCTGTTGGGGTCTCACGGCAAGCGACGATCCCGACGGCTATGGCGCGCATGCTCCGGATAGCGACAACGGCACTATTTCGCCCACCGCCGCCATTTCCAGCATGCCCTACGCGCCAAAGGAAGCCATCCAGGCGATGCGTCACTTCCTCAAAGTGCATGGCGAAAAAATTTGGGGCCGATTTGGTTTCGTCGACGCGTTCTGCGAGTCTAGGAAATGGTACGCGGACACCTATCTCGCCATCGATCAGGGTCCGATTGTCGTGATGATCGAAAACCACCGCACCGGCCTTTTATGGAAATTGTTCATGAAGGCGCCGGAAATCCAAGCGGGGCTGCGGGCATTGAGCTTCAGCCGCTGATGGAGCCGCTCGAGCGCTGGATTGAGCGTCAATATCGGCACAGCGCGGCCGCCATGCTGCGCAGCGTCTCCCCGCTCGGCATCGTCAAGAACCGGCCCGGCTTCGCGCAATCGGTGCGACCGCGGAAAGGCTCCATCGTCGCCTCGCCCGTGCTGGGTGCCTATGATCCGGAGCCGGATTATTTCTTCCATTGGTTTCGCGACTCCGCCGTCGTGATTGACGCTTTGCGCATTCTGTTCGAAGACAATGGGATCGATGGCGAGTTCTTCACGCACTTCGCGGACTTTGTCCGCTTCAGCCTGGCGCTGCAGGATTTGGATGGACGCGCCTTGGGCCAATCGGCTTGGCGCGATGCGATTGCCCCCGACTTTCGTCAATACGTGCGTCCGGAGGCAGATCTGGCGGCGGCTCACGGCGCGGCGCTCCTAGGCGAGACCCGGGTCAACCCGGACGGCACGCTGGACATTTCCAAATGGCCGCGTCCGCAATATGACGGCCCGGCCATGCGGGCGATTGCCCTGCTGCATTGGCGCGGCACGGTCCGCTTGGATAATGAGCTCGCAGCGCAAGTCGATGCGCTGCTCCGGGCGGATCTGCGCTTTACGCTGCATCACTGGCGTGAAGCCAGTTTCGATATTTGGGAGGAGGAGAAGGGACAGCACTACTACACGCTGCGGGCATCGGCGCGCGCATTGGAAGGCGGCGCGGATTGGTTCGGGCAGCGAGGCGAACAGGCGGATGCGGCCGCTTGCCGCGCCGAGGCGAACGCGATCTTAAGCGCGTTGGATGGCTTCTGGCGCGAAGATTTGCAGTTCTACAAGTCGCGCATCCTGGAATCTAACGCGCCGTCGACGAAGGAACTCGATATCTCGGTCATTTTCGCCGCGATTCACGCCGGAGCAGACTCTGCCACCCACTCCGTGCGAGATCCGCGCATGCACGCGACGTTGGCGAGATTGGAGGCGTTGTTTGACGCTGAATATGCCATCAATAAAAACCGCGGTGTCGCTCGCGGCCCGGCGATGGGACGCTACGCGGGGGATGTTTACTATTCGGGCGGCGCCTATTATTTTTCGACCCTGGCGGCCGCCGAGTTTTGCTTTCGAGCCGCGGCGCGGTCCCCGGCGATGCAGGAGCTGATCGACCGCGGCGATGCGTTCCTGGAAACGGTACGCGCCTACACCCCGGCGAGCGGGGAGCTGTCCGAACAATTTGATCAACATACCGGCGTGCAGCGCTCCGCGCAGCAGTTGGCGTGGAGCTACGCGGCGTTCATCACCTGCGTGCACGCGCGCCGCCAAGTGATCCCACCTGGCGAATAGGTGCGGCGGCATCGCGGATCCCCGCCGCCGGCGCCAGGCGCAGAACCTCGACAAACGCATCCGCGGCGATCGCCGGACTCATGAGAAATCCTTGAATGGCATCGCAGCCCTCGGCCTGGAGGAATTTGAGTTGTGCTTGGGTCGTCACGCCTTCGGCGACGATCTTGAGACTCAAGTTGTGCCCGAGCGCAATAATGGCGCGCACGATCGCCGCATCGTCAGGATCCTCGCTGATGTCCGCGACAAAGGAGCGATCGATCTTCAACGTATCGAGCGGAAAACGCTTCAAATAATTCAACGAACAGTAGCCGGTACCGAAGTCATCGACGGCGAGCGCAAATCCGAATTCCTTGAGCGCCAACAGCGAACGGCGCCCAGCTTCGGCATCGCGCATCAAAACGCCTTCGGTCAGTTCCAGCTCGAACAGCGACGGCGACAATTTTGCCTGAGCGACGATATCGCTGATCTTGAGCAGCGCCTCCGGATGCGCGAAGTCCCGCCCGGAGACATTCACGGCAATGCGCGGCGGCGCCAATCCCGCAGCACGCCACTCTGTCATATCGCGGCAAACCCGCTGCAATGTCCATTTGCCGATATCTGCAATCAGGCCAGTCTCCTCGGCGATAGCGATGAAATCGGCGGTCGGAATCTGACCTCTCGTGGGATGGAACCAGCGCAGCAGCGCCTCTCCACCCACCAGCTCGAGCGATCGCGCAGCGTATTTTGGCTGGTAGTAAACCTCGAGGCTTGAATCTTCAACGGCACGCCTCAGTTCCATTTCCAGCGACAAGCGCTTCAGCGCGCGCGCGCTGACCGCGCAGTCGTACACTCGCAGCTGATTTCGGCCGCTCGACTTGGCCTCATACATGGCGGCCTCGGCATTCTTGAGCAGGCTCTGCACATCATCGCCATGTTCGGGATACTTGGCGACGCCGATGCTGGACGTCACGACCAGCTCGTAACTCGCGTGCCAATACGGTACCGCGTGCTCGGTCAGCATTCTCTCCGCCGCTTGCTCCGCATGCATCGCATCTCGCAAGCCGGTGAGCACAATCATGAACTCATCGCCCCCCAGACGAGCGATTTGCCCCTGCACCCCGTCGATGCCGATCTGGTCGATTGCGCCCTGCAGTCTTCCCGCAACTTGACACAGCAGCGCATCGCCGGTGCCGTGACCCAAGGTGTCATTGACGCGCTTGAATTGATCCAAATCGATGTAGAGCAAAGCCACGTGCCGATGGCGCCGCCGCGCCTCTGAGAGCACTTGCGCTACGTACTCCCGAATCCACTCGCGGTTGGGCAGCCCGGTTAGCGCATCGAAATAAGCCAGCCGATGGATCCGCGCGTCGGTTTCCTTGCGGGCGGTAATGTCGCGAATGATGGCCAGGACCTGGCCGCCGGAATTCGGCAGGTAGCGGCATTCGAAGTGGCGAACCGGGAGCGTCTTGCCCTCCAATGAAAACTCAAATGCCGCCGGCTCGCCGCGCAGCGTCGCGCTCAGACAATCCATCGCATGCCCGCGGTTGGCCAAAGGCAATAGATCGAACAGCGAATGCGATTCGCTCTCTCGCCCCGCAATATTCGACAATCCCTCGATGGGACTGAAACAATGGCCGATGGTACCTTCACTGTCCACGAGAAAGATGCCGTCGGGTATGGCCCTGAGCAATGCCGCATTCTTTTGTTCGCTGAATCGCAGCGCTTCGATGGTGCGCGCACCGCGCATGACATAGCGAATGCGGTGCGTCAGGAGCGCCCAGTTTATGGGTTTGACGATGAAATCCGTCGCGCCGGCCTCATAGGCCTGATCGATCGAGGCGGTGTCATCGCAGCCCGTCACCATCACAATGGGTAGATCCGCTCCGCCCGGCAGCAAGCGGATGTTGGTGCACGCTTGATAGCCGTCGCCTTCAGCCATTTCCACATCGAGCAGCGCGATATCCGGCATTCGCAGCGCACACGCGGCAACGGCCGCATCGCCGCTGACCACGGACTGCACCGCGAAACCCGCCTCTTTGAGCATGGCGCCGGCGATCTCACGCAAGATCGCATCGTCGTCGGCGATCAGCACCCGAATTGGTTTGGTCGGTGGTTTCATGCGGATTTGCGCATTTCCAGCTGCAGCTCGTCGCGCACGCGATTGTGCAGCGCCTGTATCTGCGTGTAGGTTGCGCGTGCGCCGGCGAAATTCGCCGCCCGCGCCGCCTCCTCGAGTTCGCGGCACAGCTGGGCCAGAGCATTGGCGCCGACGTTGCCGTTGTATGAGCGCCAAGCGTGGGCCGCGCGCGCCAGTTCCGGACCGTTTGCGGATTCCAACGATTCTTCGATCGTCGCGAT
>DATNKC010000504.1:0-6102 GCA_035603615.1 Steroidobacteraceae bacterium
CGCGCGAGTTGCCGTGGGATCAGTTGTCATACTGCATACTCTGGCACAGTCAGCGCCACCCGAGGCTTTGGCCCTTGGAATTTGCAATTCTTAACAGAACCCTGCGCTGCATCCGACACATATTTACACGGCGCCAGTCTACGATAGCGCCGTATCCTCTTTTTACCGTATTGGAGCAAGAACATGAAATCGAATCGCAATTTGTTGGCTGGAACCCTCCTGGCGGCCGGAGCGCTGGTGACAGCCGCCGCGAGCATTTCGATCGCGACTGCGGCCGATGAACCAGCGGCCGCGCCACCGGCCGCACCGGCCGCGCCGGGCCCGCATGGATGGCATCACCATCACGGCGCCGGACACCTGTTGTCCAAGCTGAACCTGAGTGCAGAGCAGCAGGCATCCATCAAAACCATCATGGCGAATGCCGCCCCGCAGATGAAGAGCATTCATCAGGAGATGCGCGCCAACTCGCTGAAACTGAGTCAGACGCAGCCAACCGCCGCGAACTACCAGAGCGTCGTGTCGCAAGTCACGCAGGCCAACGGCTCGCTGCACTCGCAGATGATCACGCAGCGCGAAGCGGTGCGCGCGCAGATTTTCAAGGTGTTGACGCCGGCGCAGCAAACGCAGCTCGCCACCTTGAAGGCGCAGATGCAAGCGCAGATGCAAGCTCGCATGCAGGCACGCATGCAGGGGCGCGGAGCGGCGACGCCGCCCGCGGCGCAATAGCTCTACGCGGATTTGTTTAAGAGTATTTGTTCAGTCTCGGGATCGCTGTCGTTCTGACGCTCATCTTTGGGCGGCCGCGATCCCGTCTTTTTTCAGCAGCGCAATCACACTGCCCTGGCCGACCAGATGCGCGGTACCGACGATCACCAAGTAATTCTTGTCGTCGTTGAGCAGGGCCTCGATCTTGGGCACCCACTTGCGGTTGCGCGCCACGAGCACCGAGTCATATAGCGCCGGATCGCGGCCGATCTCGGATTTCAGTTCGTCCGCGAACCACTGAATATCGCCGCTCGCCCACGCGTGCACCATGGCGCCCACCTCCTTGGGCAGGTCATGCGCTTCCTCGAGGCTCGAGACCAAGTAATCGGCCTGTTCGTCCATCGACAGCGCGTTGAACAGAGCGATTTGATCGTGCACCGTCTCCAGTCCCGCCACGGACTTGCCATCGGTGCGTGCGCGCTCCAAGAAAAACATTTCGACACCGGATTGCGGCTGAAAGCCGAGCTGTTGCAGCTGCAGCTGCGAAATCGCCTCGGCGGCGAACCAAGGCGCGAAGGCGTCGAAAATACCGAGATCAACGCCCACCTCGCGGGCCAAGACCTGGGCACGCTGATAGCGCGCATCGCCCATGATGCCCTGTAGCGTTTTGCCCTCCGGCAGCCGAGCGCTCGCGAGCAGCTCGGTCTGCATGCCCTGCAAGTCGATCTCCGCCAAATTCACTTCCATGAGAATCGACTTGGCGTTGCCGTAGGCATTCAGCACTGCCGGCGCAAGCGGATAGTCGCTCGGCCGCAGCACGTGAATGGAGCCCAAGATATAAACGGTGTTGTGCTTGCCGTGCAATTCCCACAGCGCGTGCAACGGACCATCGGCGCGCACCGAGGCCGAAAGAGTGACGCACGACAGCGCCAGTCCGAGCAATCGCCAGCGGATCAAGGATCGTCGCATCGAGGATGTGCGCCTAGCTCGCGGTTTGCCGCAACTGCGCCGATTCTACCCAGTGCACCTGAGAGTCGATACGTCCATCTGCGTGTAATTCAAAACTACGGTAGGCCGGCGGGGTCGAGTCCACCGCGTAGCGATCGCTTTTCGGCAGAAACTGAGCTCCGGTGGATGGCGTCGCAAACAAGCGCACCGCGCCGCGATGTCCGTCGAAAGCTTGGTGAACATGGCCCCACACCACCGCGCGCACATTCGTGTGCGCATCGATGATGTTCCAAAAATCTTCGGGCTGGGCGAGTCCCACGCTGTCCAACCAGCGGCTGCCCATGGAAATCGGGTGATGATGCAGGCACACCATGACGTGCTTGGGCGCCATGGTCAGCGCCGCATCGAGGCGTGCCAGCTCGTTCTTGGTCAGGCGGCCGCCCACATGCCCCGGATCGTAGCTATCGAGCATGACGAAGGTCCAATCACCGATGGTGTGCGCGCCGCAAATCTTGAACGGATCGCCGGTCAATTCCGCGGCCATGGTCTCGGGCTCGTCGTGATTGCCCGGAATGCACAGCACGGGCTTGACGAGATTGCCGAAAAAGCTGCGAAACCGCAGATAGCCGGACTTGTCGTCTTGCACCAAATCGCCGGTGACCAGCACGGCCTCATAATTTGGCGCGCGCGAAAACGCATCATCGAGCGTGGCATGCAAGCTCGAATCGGTCTCGACGCCACGCAATCTGCCGCTCGCGCTGCCGTAAAGATGCGTATCCGTGATTTGTAGAATTTGCATCTTGTAAATGGTAACAAAGCAGTGCTGCGGCGACGGTGAACTGGGTCATGGCGCAGCCTCTACGCCTTATACATAACAGACTACAGTTATGTGACCGCGTTCCGTCGCAAATCGACAACTCCCGCAGGTTATGCGACCGATATCACGCGGCATTGCTGGCAGGGGGCTTCATCGGCGAGAATACGCGGCTTCTCGCCAAATTAAGAAGTCCTCCCATGCCTACACGCCGCGACCTTGCAAATGCCATTCGAGCTCTTTCCATGGATGCGGTCCAAAAGGCGAATTCGGGCCATCCGGGTGCGCCCATGGGCATGGCGGACATCGCCGAAGTCCTGTGGCGAGACGTGCTTAAGTTCAATCCGGGCAATCCGACCTGGATGAACCGTGACCGATTCGTGCTCTCCAATGGCCACGCGTCGATGTTGCTCTACTCGGTCCTGCATCTCACCGGCTATCCCTTGTCGATGGACGAAATCAAGAATTTTCGGCAATTTGGCTCGAAGACTCCGGGACACCCGGAGCGTGACGTGCATCTCGGCATCGAGACCACCACGGGGCCATTGGGTCAAGGATTTGCCAATGCGGTCGGAATGGCGCTGGCCGAACGCTCGCTGGCGACCACCTTCAACCGGCCGGGCCATACCATCGTCGATCATCATACCTACGTCTTCGTGGGCGACGGCTGCATGATGGAAGGCATTTCGCACGAGGCAGCATCTTTGGCCGGGATGCAGCAGCTCGGCAAGCTGATCGCGGTCTATGACGACAACGGGATTTCGATCGACGGCAGGGTCGTGGGCTGGTTCGATGACAATACCGCGCACCGCTTCGAGGCGTATGGCTGGCACGTCATACCGAATGTCGATGGCCAAAGCAGCGAGAACATCGCCGCGGCGCTGGCCGCTGCGCGCGCCGTCACCGACAAACCCTCCTTTATCTGCGCGAAGACACTCATCGGTTTCGGCGCGCCGAAGGAAGGCACCCAAGTGATGCATGGCGAAGCGATGGGCGACGCCGATATCGCCGTTGCTCGCAGGACACTCGGCTGGAGTTCGCCGCCGTTCGAAATACCCGCCGACATTAGCGCCGCGTGGGATCGGCGCGAGAAGGGTGCCGCGGCCGAAGCCGAGTGGCGCACGCGTTTTAACGCCTACGCAAAAGAATTTCCCGCGCTGGCGGCCGAATTGGAACGGCGCATGGCGGGCGATCTGCCGGCCGGATTCGACGAATTGTTGCGCGCGTTCGCCGGCGGGGCGCAATCGGAGGGCAAATCTCTCGCCACTCGGCAATCCTCGCAGGCGACGCTGAACGCCATCGGCCCCTCGTTGCCGGAGTTGCTGGGCGGATCGGCGGATTTGACGCCCTCAAACGGCACCTGGCGCAAGGACTCGGTGACCTTGAGCCCGGTCGCGCCGGCGGGAAACTACATTCACTATGGCGTGCGTGAGTTCGGCATGTCGGCCATCATGAACGGCATCACGGCGCACGGCGGCTTGATTCCGTATGGCGGCACGTTCCTGACTTTTTCCGACTATGCGCGCAATGCCGTGCGCATGGCCTGCTTGATGCGCATACGGGTGATATTCGTTTATACCCACGATTCGATCGGACTGGGCGAGGATGGGCCCACACATCAGCCCATCGAGCATCTTGCAAGTCTGCGTCTCATCCCACATATGGACCTGTGGCGGCCTTGCGATGCGGTTGAAACGGCGGTGGCGTGGGGCGTGGCGCTGGACAGTCGGGACGGACCGACGCTGCTGGTGTTCACGCGCCAGGCGTGTACGCATCAAGCACGCGAGCCCAAGCAGGTGGCCAATATCTCTCGGGGCGGCTATGTGCTCATCGAGACATCCGGAACGCCGGAGGCCATCGTCATCGCCACCGGTTCCGAGGTGGGGATCGCCGCCGACGCGGTCCGCACTATGAATGCCAAGGGTCGTAAGATCCGTCTGGTGTCCATGCCCAGCACCAACCGCTTCGACGCGCAGGACGAGGCGTACAAGGAGAGCGTGCTGCCCGCCGCGGTAACGCGGCGCGTGGCGGTCGAGGCCGGCGTACGGGCCGACTGGTGGCGCTACGTGGGCCTCAAAGGACAGGTGGTCGGGATCGATCACTTCGGTGCCTCGGCGCCCGCCAAAGTGCTGTTTCCGAAATTCGGCTTCACGGCCGAGAAGGTCATCGAGGCGGTCGAAAAGACCGCCGTCTGATGCAGGATTCGGGGGGGTTTAACGCTCGCGAAGCGAGCGCTTCTAGGTCGGGGTCGCTTCGACCCCGTTGATAATTGCGCGAAGCGCATGAGGATCTATGATCAAAGTTGGCATCAATGGCTACGGGCGAATCGGCCGCAATATTCTGCGGGCACTGTACGAGGGCAAGCACGGCGGCAACCTCAAGATCGTTGCCATCAACGATTTGGGCGATGCCAATACGAATGCTCATCTGACCCGCTTCGATACCGCGCACGGCCGATTTCGCGGCGAGGTTCATGTCGAGGGCGATTCCATGGTGGTCAACGGCGACCGCATCCGCGTCATCGCGCAGCGTGATCCGACAAAATTGCCCTGGGGCGAGCTCGGCGTCGACTTTGTGCTGGAGTGCACCGGCCTATTCACCAGTAAGGCCAAAGCGGCGGCACACCTCGCCGCCGGCGCCAAGAAAGTCGTGATTTCCGCGCCGGGCGGCGAGGATGTGGACGCCACCATCGTCTACGGCGTGAATGATCACATTTTGACATCCGGCATGACGGTCATTTCGAATGCCTCCTGCACCACCAATTGCCTGGTGCCCTTGGTGAAAGTGCTGCACGAGAAGGTCGGCGTGCTCGCGGGCGTGATGACCACCATTCACTCCTACACCAACGATCAGGTGCTGACGGATGTGTACCATTCCGACCTGCGCCGCGCGCGCTCGGCCACCATGTCGATGATCCCGACCAAGACCGGCGCCGCGGCCGCGGTCGGCCTGGTGTTGCCGGAGTTGAAAGGCAAGATCGACGGCTTTTCGATACGCGTGCCGACCATCAATGTGTCACTGGTGGATTTTAGCTTCACCGCGGCGCGCAAAACCAACGCGCAGGAAATTCACGATGCCTTCAAAGCGGCGGCGAACGGTTCGCTCAAGGGCATTCTGGCCTATAACGATCAACCGCTGGTGTCGGTGGACTTCAATCACGATCCCGCCTCATCCACCTACGATGCGACCCTCACCAAGGTCATGGAGGGCACGCTGGTGAAGGTTTGCTCGTGGTACGACAACGAGTGGGGATTTTCCAACCGCATGCTCGACACGACGCTGGCCTGGTCGAAGGCCAAGTAAGAGTTCCCCTTGAAAATCACCAAAATGTCGAGCCTGGATCTGCGCGATAAGCGCGTGCTGATTCGCGAGGATCTGAACGTGCCGATCCAAGGCGGAACTGTGAGCAGCGATGCGCGCATCCGCGCCGCGTTGCCCACCATTCAGGCGGCCCTGACCGCGAAGGCGCGTGTGATCGTCATGTCGCATCTCGGACGGCCCGAAGAGGGCAAGTATGCGGAGGAGTTCTCCCTGGCGCCGGTGGCCAAACGTCTGGCGCAACTGCTCGGCGTTCCCGTGGCCTTCAAGAAGGACTGGCTGGACGGCGTCGAGGTCGCTCCCGGCGAAGTCGTGCT
>DATNKC010000505.1:0-7157 GCA_035603615.1 Steroidobacteraceae bacterium
GCTTGTCGACCAACGACACGCAAGGCTTGAGCGCCGCCGCGCTCAGTCGCTGGATGGTTGCGCAAAAGCCGCCTGCGGAATGCGCCGATGTATTCGCCTGGTTGCGCCAGCAGGGACTGCTGACCCCAGCGCTCGCGGAGAGTCGCACACGGGCTGCCTTGTCCGCAGACGCGCCGCGGCTGGCGAGAGAATTCGCCGCCGATGTGCCGCTGGACCGCCGGGCCGCCCTGCTGCAATGGTCAGATCTCTTGGATGCGCCGCACTCCGCGCTGAACGTTCTGGCGACGCATCCTTCTCTGACGGTCGAGCCGGAAGGGTTGGCTTCAGGGTTCGAGAAGCTTGCACGCACGGAGCCGGGCTATGCCCTGGATTTGCTGCCGCAACTGCTGACGCGCGAGGACCTGACGCCGGAGTTCAAAGATCGGCTTAAGCGCGCGGCTGCACTCGGCGCCGCCTACGACCGCGATCCGCGCGCGATCGCCGCCTTCGACCAGGTCCCGCCGGCGGCGGTAGATGCTCAAGTACAGGAATGGCGGGCCCGCGCCGCGCTGTGGAACGCCGATTTTGCGCGGGCGCTCGCCTGGATAGAGCAGATGCCGCCGACCCTGGCGACGCAGCCGCGCTGGCGTTACTGGCACGCGCGCGCCATCGCCGCGACCTCGAGCGATGCAGCGGCCGCGCCGATGTTCGGCGAAATCGCCGGACTGCGCGACTACTACGGCTACCTCGCGGCGGACCGCATCGCGAAACCCTATAACCTGAATGTGCGCCCCTCGCCGCCCGACGCCTCGGCACAAACCGCGCTGTCGAAACTGGCGGGGATGATTCGGGCGCACGAATTGTTCGACTGCGACATGGCAGATGAGGCGGCCTCAGAATGGAACGCGGCTTTGGAGGGCGCCGATAACGCCTTGAAGGTGCAAGCCGCCTTGCTCGCCTCGCGCTGGGGCTGGTTCGCGCAGTCCATAACGACCCTGGCGCAAAGCGGGCAATTCGATGATGTCATGCTGAGATACCCGCGGCCCTTTTTGGACGACGTGAGCCGGGCTGCCAAACTCGCGCAATTGCCGCAGGATTGGATACTGGGCGTCATGCGCCAGGAGAGCCTGTTTCGCAAGGACGCGGTGTCCCGCGCGGACGCCCGCGGCGTGATGCAAATGGTGCCCGCGACCGCCTCGGCCGTCGCGCGCCGCTGGCACCTGTCTTCACCCGGGCGCGACGGCCTGTTTGATCCCTCGATCGCCGTGCCGTTGGGCGCCGCGTATCTGCGCGAACTGCTCGATCGGTATGGCGAGCAACTGAGCTTGAGCCTTGCCGCCTATGACGCAGGTCCCGCGGCGGTCGCGCGCTGGCTGCCGCAAAAAACCATGGACGCCGATGTGTGGATTGAGAATATTCCTTACAACGAGACGCGGGCCTATGTGCAGCACATCGTGGAGCACATCGTCGCCTTCGCGTCGGTCCGAGGTGCGCAAGCGCCGCGGCTGCAGATCTTATTATCGGACGTCGAACCCGCCGCGCCTTCGTTGTGATAGTTTTCATAAAATCCAAAAAGGGGATGAGCATGCGATCGAGTCTTCTTCAACGCGCCGCCATCATTGCCGGCGCGGTGCTTGGCATTGCCGCACTGACCCCGGCGTTCGCCGATACCGTGGTGGTCAGCGCCGACCGGATGATCGATGTGCTGACTGGACGAATCGTCGATCACCCCCTGGTCACCATTACCGATGGACGCATCGCGGCGATCGGTCAAGGCTCCGCCGTGCCGCCGGGCGCGCGCCACGTCGATCTCAAAGGCATGACGCTGCTGCCGGGCTTGATCGACATGCATACGCATCTGACCTCCGACCCGCGTTTCAGCGGTTATCGCCGGCTGCAATTCACCGACAATTTCTGGACGGTGGTCGGCGTGGCCAACGCCCAAAAAACCCTCGAGGCGGGATTCACCACGGTCCGCAACGTAGGTTCGGCCAATTACGATGATGTCGCGATCAAACAAGCCATTGAACAGGGCATCGTGACGGGTCCGCGGATCGTTCCTGCGACTTACGCCATCGGCGCCACCGGCGGCCACTGCGACGCCACCGAATTACCGCCGTCGGTTACCGTGAATAGACCCGCGGTTGCGAATGGGCCCGAAGAGATCCGCGCGACGGTGCGCAAATTGCGCAAGTACGGCGCGGAAGTCATTAAGTTCTGCGGCACGGGCGGCGTGCTGTCCAAGACCGATACGGTCGGTGCACAGCAATACGACCTCGCCGAAATGAAAGCGCTGGTGGACGAGGCGCATATGCTGGGATTGAGAGTCGCCGTGCACGCTCACGGAACATCGGGAATCAAGGATGCCATCCGCGCGGGCGTGGACACCATCGAGCATGCCAGTCTCGCCGATGAAGAGGCATTCACACTGGCGAAACAGCATGGCACCTGGTTTTCGATGGATATCTACAACGACGATTACATCATGGCCGAGGGTGAGAAAAACGGCCTCTACAAGGAATCGTTGGAAAAGGAACGCATGATTGGCTTGAAGCAACGGCAGACATTTCAAGCGGCCGTGAAGTCCGGCGTCAAAATGATCTTCGGCACTGACGCAGGGGTCTACCCAAACGGCTACAACGCGCGCCAATTCGTCACCATGGTGAAATGGGGCATGACGCCCATGCAGGCGATTCAGGCCGCGACCGCGAATGCGGCGGAAGCCTTGGGGCGCCAGGCTGATGTCGGCGCCATCGCCGTCGGACGCTACGGCGACCTGATCGCCGTCGCCGGTGATCCGCTCGCGGACGTCTCACGGCTGCAGTCGGTGGCGTTCGTCATGAAGGGCGGCGAGATCATCAAAGCCGCCGCCAACTGATACGCAATGCGCTTCGGGCGTCAGCCGCCGATGAGGCCGGCGGTGACGTTGATGGCGAACCCCAAAATCGACGCGTTGAATAAAAACGATATCAGGGTGTGCCCAATCACGACCTTGCGAATGTCCGCGTGCTGCGTCGATACGTCCGCGGTTTGACACGCCGCCGCGATGGTGAAGGAGAAATAGGCGAAGTCCCAAAACACCGGCTCGGGAGTATTGGGGAAGTGCAACGGCCGATCATCGGCAGTCGCGCTGTAAAACATGTCCGCGTAATGCGTGGTGAACATCGTGGGAACGAGCAGCCACGAACTGATCAGCGTGAGCGCAGCCAGGGCGAAGTGCGCGGTGCGCACGGAACCGCTTACCTGCTTGATGGTGGCCAGCGGCTCGACGATGGCAAACAGACTGGCAACGGCCGCAACGACGACCACGAAGAGAATGAACGGCGCCGTCTCGTCCTCTTCGATGTACTTGGTGCAAATCTGCTCGGCCGTGAGGCGCGTCATCCAGATGGAAATCAATGTCAGGAACAAAATAACGCCGCCGTTCCAGCACACCAGCACCCGGCTCAAAATAGACCAATCATGCGGTAGAAAAAAGAACAGCAGGATCCCGGCGATGAATGCGATCCACAGACGCGGATGCCCGAGAAAAAGATCCTTCATGGCTTAGGCCCGGGCTGCGCCGCGAGCCCCTACTTGGTTTCCTTGGCGACCAAGTACTTGACCAGGTCGATCAGTTGCTGGTCGCCACCCGCTGATTCCACGTGCACCCGGTACTTGCCGTTGACGATGATGGTGGGCGTCCGATCGATCTTGTACGCCATGATCAGATCGTCATCCGTGCGCACCTTCAAGTCCGCCGAAAAAGACTTCGAGGCCGCGATGAATTTATCGACCGGGACGCCGGCGCGCTGGTTGTAAAACTTGGCCGCGTCCTCAATGGTGGGCATGCGGCTCTTGAGGCCGCGAGAGGCTGGGTCGGTGATGCTCAAGTCGCCGCCCTTCCACACGGCGTCGAACATGGCATCGTGATTCTGCTGGTCCACACCGAGTATTTGCGCCGTCACGTAGGCCAGTTGAAACATCGGCCAATCCTCGGCGGGATTGAACGCCGCGGGGAGGTAGTCCACCACCACGTTTGCCGGCATGGCCTGCTTCAGTTTGTGCATGGTGGGCTGGAAAATATTGCACGCGGGACAGGCGTAGGAGAAAACTTCGGTCACTTCAACTTTGCCCGCGGGTACCGACGGCGCTCGCGCCGGTTGTATCAGAAAATAATTCACACCCTCGGTCCATACCTGAGCGGCGTGGGTGGGCATCGAAAGCGCCAACGCCAGCACACCTAAGCATGTCATGGACTGGATCAATTTCATCGAGGCTCCTTTTGTCTTTGGCGGCGCGAATTCTAGCACCCGTGCTGTAGGGGTTTCCGCCGATTCTGGCCTGTAAGCCGCCCGGTTTATGCCCCCGCCGGAGGCATCGTTCACAATACTTTACATTGGCTTATGAACTTTCGGGCTTTCCGTGGCTCTACATCACTCCGCCGATGATCAGTGTGTAGTTCAGAGTCGAATCTGGTTATAGTCTGCGGCTCGCCCGGGATGATCGTTTGGCAGTGCGTGCCAAGGCATGGGCTCGCATATTGGTGAATTAGTGACAACTGTACAAGAAGATCCTCAATTTCTGTCGCCCCCGCGAGACTCTAGACCCTTCATCGCCAGACACTGGCGGGCATTGATCATCGCGCTGATCATCCTGGCGCTATTGACCGGATTCGCGCTTTACCTTCGCACCATGCGCCCGGTCGCTGCGCCGCCGCGCGGCCGCAATGGCCAAAACGCGCCGGTCGCGGTATCGGTCGCCACGGCCGTTTCGGGCGATGTTCAAGTGAATATCCCCGCCCTCGGAACCGTCACGCCGCTGGCGACCGTCACCGTCCGGACCCAGATTACGGGCACGTTACAAAGGATTTTCTTCACCGAGGGTCAATTCGTTCATCAAGGCGATGCGTTGGCGCAGATCGATCCGCGGCCTTATGAAGCCGCCCTGCAGCAAATGGAGGGCAATTTGAAGCGCGACCAGGCGCTTTTGGCCGACGCCAAACTGGACCTGACGCGTTACGAAAACCTGGTCAAAGAGGACTCCATCGCGCAGCAACAACTCGACACGCAGCGTGCATTGGTCGATCAGTACGTGGGCACCATCCAGGCCGATGAAGGGCAAGTCAAGACCGCCCAGGTGAACCTCATCTATACGCACATCACCGCACCGGTGACGGGCCGGGTGGGCTTGCGCCAGGTCGACCAAGGAAATTACGTGACGCCTGGCGATACGAACGGGATCGTGCTGCTCAACCAGCTCCAGCCCATTACCGTCATCTTCACCATCCCCGAAGACAATGTGCCCGCCGTCATGAAGCGGCTGCGTGACGGCGCGACCCTGACCGTCGGGGCGTTCGATCGCACCAATGCCACAAAAATCGCCGACGGCAAATTGCTCACCGCCGACAACTCGATCGATGTGACCACCGGCACCATCAAATTGCGCGCGCAGTTCGACAATACCGATAGCGCGCTGTTTCCAAATCAGTTCGTCAACACTCAACTGCTGGTGGATGTCCTGCACGATCAAATCGTCATGCCCAACGCAGCGGTACGCCGCGGGGCGCCAAACGGTGTCGCAACGACCTTCGTCTACGTCGTTAATGCGGATCGAACGGTTTCGGTTCGACCGGTGACGTTGGGAGTGGTCGACGGCGAAAAAGTGGCGGTGACAGCCGGTCTCAAGCCCGGCGAAGTCGTCGTCACCGAAGGCGGCGATCGGCTGCGCGAGGGCGCGCAAGTCACTCTACCGAGTTCCGCTCCAGTCGCAGCCCCCGCCGCCGGCAACGCGACGGCGCAGCCGGGGAAGCCCGGAGCTCCCGGCACGCCCGGCGCACGGCGTGGCCGTTCGCGCGGCAAACCGCCGCAATCGCCGCCGTCGCAATGAAGGCGGCGGCCGGTCGCATACTCAAGACAGGCTCCTAGCGCATGAACCCCTCGCGCCTATTCATACTGCGTCCGGTCGCCACCACCCTCTTGATGGTGGCGATTTTGATCGTCGGCGCCATGGCGTACTTTCAGTTGCCCTTATCGGCGCTGCCGGAAGTTGCCTACCCGACCATCCAGGTGCAGACCTTTTATCCCGGCGCAAGTCCGGAGGTGATTACCTCGGCCATCACCGCGCCGCTGGAGAAGCAATTCGGACAGATGCCGGGCTTGAACCAGATGTCCTCGACCAGTTCGGCCGGCGCGTCAGTCATTACGCTGACGTTTAATTTATCGCTCGCCATCGACGTCGCCGAGCAGGAGGTGCAGGCGGCGATCAGCGCAGGTCAAAACCTGCTGCCGCAGGATCTACCGGCACCCCCGATCTACGCGAAGGTCAATCCCGCCGATGCGCCCGTGCTGATTCTCGGCATCACCTCGAAGACGATGGCCCTCACTGAAGTCGAGGATCTGGTCGATATCCGCATTGCGCAGAAGATCTCACAAATCAAGGGCGTCGGCGTCGTCAGCATCAGCGGCGGCCAGCGCCCCGCGGTCAGAGTGGTGGCCAATCCGCGCGCCATGGCCGCCTATGGACTCAATCTCGATGATTTGCGCACCACCATCAGCAATGCCAACCAGAACGGCCCGAAGGGCACGCTGGACGGCCCCAGCAACGCCTACACCATCAATACCAACGATCAAATCCGCAACGCCGATGATTACGGCGAAGTGGTGGCGGCCTACAAGAACGGCGCGCCGGTGCGCCTCAAGGATGTGACGAAGCTGGTATCGGGCGCCGAGAATTCCAAACTCGGCGGCTGGATGAATAACGAACCGGCGCTGATCCTCAATGTGCAACGCCAGCCGGGCGCAAACGTGGTCGATGTGGTTGATCGGATTCAGGCCTTGTTGCCGTTGCTGCAGGCGGACATGCCGGCGGGCGTGGATGTCGCGCTGCTGACCGACCGCACCACCACGATTCGCGCGTCGGTAAAAGACGTCGAATTCGAGCTGGTGCTTGCGGTAATACTGGTGGTGCTGGTGATCTGGCTGTTCTTGCGCAATATTCCGGCAACGATCATTCCGAGCCTGTCCGTGCCGCTGTCGCTCATCGGCACCTTTGCGGTGATGTACCTCGCGGGCTTCAGCCTCAATAATTTGTCGCTGATGGCCTTGACGATCGCCACCGGATTCGTGGTCGACGATGCCATCGTGATGATCGAAAACATCTCGCGCTATATCGAGGCGGGCGACCCGCCGCTCGAGGCG
>DATNKC010000506.1:0-3933 GCA_035603615.1 Steroidobacteraceae bacterium
TGAGCGAGTTCGGTTAAGTATCGTTCGAATCGCTCGCGCGCGGCCGCGGCGAACTCGCGCGCTTCTTGCTCATAGCGATTCGCCCGATAGCCGCGGCGCGCAGACTCAGTTAGGTATCTCCAGCGGGTCAGGTGACCCGGATGCCACTGGCGAATGACATGAAAGTATTCGTGCAACACGAGTTCGGGATTTGCAGCAAATTCCGCGCCGCTGTTGGCCAGCAGGATACGATTAGGCCGCGTCGTCGCATACATGCCTAGATGCGCGCGGGCGTACAGTGAATTCTCAATCACGATGACCCCGTCCACGGGCGCCTCGAATACGCGCTCGAGCGCGACACGCGTTTTCAAGGGAATCGCATAGCGTCTACCGAGCACCGATTTTTGACCTCTCCGATTCTAGACTTGCGCTGCTGGCGAAAGCTGTTCCTTGAGAAACGCCAGAGTTCGGTCGAGCGCTTCCCGGGTCGGCTGTCCGGCCTCGTCGATGAGATGATTTGTCAGCACGCTGTGCGCCGGCTTGGGAAATCGGGGATTGGCGTATTTCTCATCGATCTCGATCGCCTCGAATGCGGAGCCAAATTCGGCGCGCAATCTTGCGAATCGCTCACCGGGGCACATGGGGTCCTGGATGAATCGCAGCGCCAAAATGCGAGCGCCGTGATTGTCGATTTTCTCATGGGCCGCCTGCAATTCTTCGGCGGATGCGTGCAACCCGGAGCGCCGCGACTTGCTGATGGCGAAAGGCAGGGACGGTTGCGACAAGACCGGGGCCAGCACCGGGGCATCCAGCATCATGGCCAGGGCAAAATTGCCCGTGAAGCACATCCCTATCGCGCCGACGCCGCGGCCGCCGCACTCGACATGAGCGTGACGTGCCAGCGCACGCAACCAATCCACGATCGGGCTCGATTCATTTGCCGCGAGCACCCGAAATTCTTTGCTGATGCAAGATTTCGCGATGACTCGCAGCGCATAGCCGCGCTCGGGGGGCCGCATCGGCTCGCCAAACAAGAGCGGCATAAACACAGTGTGGCCCGCTTCAACCACCCTTTGTGCAAAGCCCGCCACCTGAGGCGTGATTCCCGGAATCTCCGACATCACGATGACCGCGGGTCCCGTACCTGCCCGATAGACGCAGCGCGCGGTGCCCTCGAATTCGAAGCTAGTCGCAGCGAATCCCGGCACGCTCTTCAATTCCGGCATGTTTTTCGAGGCCGCTCTCCTTAGAACGAGCCAAGCATGTCACGAATCGGCGCGGCTCGGGGGCATCATCACCGATTGCAGGCTTCGGCGTGGACTCGCCGCGCCGCCGATCAGAAATTCACATCTATCGAGGAGGCTCATACCACTGGGCTCGACTCATGGCCGATCGCACGTGGGCGATGCGCGGCCGATCGGTGCAGCGTGGCGGCGAGCGCCTCCTCAAGAGGGGTGTGGGCCTCGGCGCCGATGAGCGCGCGCAGTTTCGAATTGTCCAGCTGCAATGGGATCTGCCACAGATAGCGCATTTCGAGCATTTCATGGAAGACATTGACGAAGGGCGCGGCTAATTTGATGGTCCACCAGGGAAATGGCTTGATCCGCTCGTTGCTGATACCGCTCAGGCGGCACACCGATTCAGCCATCTCCACCCCGCGCTCGAACCAATGCCCACGAAAGTGGAACACCTCATAGGCAGACATGGGACGCTCGCATTCGATCAAACGTGCCATGGTCTCAGCGAGGTCCGGAAGATACGCCCAGGAATGACCCACGTTGGGCGGCCCGGGATTGTAAACCGACCGCACTCGGCTTCGCGCCCGGACCATGCCGCGCGTCAGCCAGCTATTGCCCGCACCGGGACCGAAAAAATCACCGGCGCGCACGACGATGGATCGAACGCCCGCGAGACTTGCCCTCTGCAGCTTCAATTCCATCTCCACCCGCACTTGCCCTTTGCGCGTGGTCGGAATCTGCGGCGAGTTTTCCTTTAAGACTGGCGGGGAATTGGAGCCAAAATTGTAGATCGTTGCCGGCAACAAGATGCGCGCGTTGCTGGCCCTCGCGGCGGCGATGGTATGGTCGAGCATGGGCAGCGCCAGCCCACGCCAATTGCGATAGTTCGGCGGGTTGGCGGCATGCACGATGAGCTCGGTGCCGCGCGCCGCTTCGACCACGTCGCTCGATTGCATGGCATCGCCCTTGATCCATTGAACGGCATTGGGGAGAGTGCCTGCGGTCGTCGCGGCGGAAGGATTGCGATGAAGGGCCCGCACCCGCCAGCCGCGCCGCAGGAGCGCCTCGGCAACCTCTCGGCCGATACTTCCGGTGATGCCGATGACCAAAGCTGTTCGAGTCGCAGTCTGCATGTCTCTTCTCCGGTTAGTCGGGAGCCATCCTCGCAGGTGCGTCATATAAAGAAAATTGTGCATTGCTGCAGATCTGCTATACATTAATGCATGGTCAATAGCGAGCCTGGCTGGGATTTATACCGCTCGTTTCTCGCGGTTCTGCGGCTGGGAAGCCTGTCAGCCGCGGGGCGCGCGCTGGGATTGACCCAGCCAACCGTCGGCAGGCACATCGCGATGTTGCAGGCAGCCTTAAGCGGACGCGTGCTATTTACCCGATCGCAGAGCGGCTTGATGCCGACGGCCGCCGCCCATGAGCTGCGTCCCCACGCGGAAGACATGGCGGCCGCCGCCGCGGCGTTTGTACGAACCGGATCCGGTAATTTGGAAGAAACAGCCGGCGTCGTGCGTCTCACCGCCGCCGATGTGGTCGGCGTCGAGGTGCTGCCGCCGATCTTGAGCGAATTTCGCTACCAATACCCGAACACCGTGATCGAGCTGTCTGTGTCCAACCAAATGGCGGACCTGTTGCGGCGCGATGCGGACATCGCCGTGCGCATGGCGCGTCCGAAGCAAAAGGCCCTATTGGCGAAGCGCGCCGGCACGGTCGTGCTCGGATTTCACGCGCACCGCCGCTACCTTGAACGCTATGGGTATCCGGAACGCTTGGAAGACCTGACCCACCACACGCTGATCGGATTCGATCGCGTGGCGCCCGCCGCCGATTTCCTCGAGGCGTCGCCCATACCTGTATCGCGGGAGCTTTTCGCCTTCCGTTGCGACAATGACGTGGCAGGGTTGGCTGCGCTGCGTTCCGGATTTGGCATTGGAATTTGCCACACGGCAATCGCACGTCGCGATCCAAACCTCTTGCCGCTCCTCAGCAAGCAATTCAAAGTCGAGTTGGAAATCTGGATCGTCATGCACAATGAATTGAAGCGCATCTCGCGCATGCGTTTGATGTTCGATCATCTCGCGCTGAATCTTGCTCAGTATGCCGCGGCCCTCTGAGGCCGGGCAAAGTATGCGCCGATGAGCCCGAGGAGCGCGGCGGCGGAGAGCAAAAGCCCGGGAACCGCTGGATTGTGGGTGGCGTTACTCAAGTAGTAGCTGATGGCCGGGGTGAATCCACCAAAAATGGCGGTCGCCAGACTGTAAGCCAGGGCAAATCCCGAGGTGCGGACTTCAATCGGCATGATCTCGGTCAGGTACACGACCATGGCGCCGTTGTAGCTGCCATAGATGAAGGACAGCCACAATTCGACCGCCAGCAACCGGGAAAAGGACGCCTCATGCACCAACCACAACATGGCCGGATAGGCGCTCACCAGCATCAAGATCGTGCAGCCGAAAAGCAAAGGTCGGCGGCCCACTCTGTCCGACAGGCTGCCCATGATCGGCAGCCAGAACAGATTCGACGCGCCGACGCACAACGTGACGACGAGGCTGTCCATGGGCGCCAAATGCAGCACTGAACTGCCGAACGTCGGCGTATAGGCCGTGATCATGTAGAAGGACACGGTCGTCATCGTGACCATCATGGTCCCGATGAGCACGATCTTCCAGTTGACCTTGAGGGATCCGAGTATCTGCGAAATGCTTGG
>DATNKC010000507.1:0-10286 GCA_035603615.1 Steroidobacteraceae bacterium
GATGCGGCCCTTGTCGTTTTAACTTGTGGGCAATTGCGTAAACAGGGTTTACGCACGAAGAGGCTTTGCCTATAATCGCGGCCCTCGGCGGGGCTTGAACTGGCGCATCGGCTTAGGGAAACCCGAGCTTGGCGGCACGGCACGCGATTTTTTTAGGTTCGGCCCCTTCTAGGGGCTTTTTCTTAAGCGAATGGAAGGGGGCCGATGGTCCCCTTTTTGTTTTTCAAGATGGCCTTTTAGAAAATGCGCGACACCTTGATCCGCTTGCTGGAGCCGCCGATCGAGGCGCTTGGATTTGAGTTGGTCGACATTGAGATTGCGCGGGAAGGGCGCGGCGGGGTGCTGCGGATTTTCATCGATCGGCGAGCCGCGGACTCCGCGGCCAGTGTCACGGTGGACGACTGTGCATCCGTAAGTCATGCCGTGAGCGAGGTGCTCGAGATCCATGATCCGATCAAGGGGCATTACACGCTGGAGGTCTCCTCGCCGGGCTTTGATCGGATCTTGCGCACGCGCGCGCATTTTGAACGATTCGTCGGCGCGAGGATTTTTGCCGAGCTGAAGCTGCCGATCGAAGGGCGGCGGCGGTTTATAGGGCTATTGAAGTCTGTGTCAAGCGACACGATTGTAGTGGAAGTCGACGGCAAGGCCTGCGCGCTGCCGCTCGATCGAATTCAGAAGGCGAGATTGCGGCCGGAGTGAGCGAGGAGTCTTTTAGTTTATGAACAAAGAAATACTGATGGCCGTCGACGCGGTTTCCAACGAGAAGGGCGTCGATAAGGAAATTATATTCGACGCGCTCGAAGCCGCGCTCGCGTCTGCGACCCGCAAGAAACACGGCGAGGAGCTGGACGTGCGCGTCTCGATCAATCGCAAGACCGGCGGATATGACACTTTCCGGCGCTGGAAGGTGTTTGCGGACGAGTCTACCGAGCTCGAAGTGCCGGAGCGCGAATTGCGCCTCGACGATGCCCGCGATATCGACAAAGACGTCGAGCCGGGCGGGTACGTCGAAGAACCGATGGAGTCGGTGCCTTTCGGACGCATTCTGGCGCAGACCGCCAAGCAGGTGATCGTACAGAAGGTTCGTGAAGCCGAGCGCGCACAAGTGGTCGATGCCTACAAGGACCGGGCCGGGACGCTGGTCAGCGGCATCGTCAAGCGCGTCGATCGCAATGGCGTGTATGTCGATCTCGGCGCCAATGCCGAAGGATTCATCGCGCGCGAGGAGATGATTCCGCGCGAGCCGGTGCGCTCCCAAGATCGCATCAAGGCCTATCTGAAAGAGGTGCGCACGGAGCCGCGCGGTCCGCAATTGTTCCTGTCGCGCACCGCGCCGGAATTCCTGATCGAATTGTTCAAGCTGGAAGTCCCCGAAGTCGGCCAGGGCTTGATCAACATCTTGGCAGCCGCCCGCGATGCCGGGGTGCGCGCCAAAATCGCCGTGCGCAGCAACGATCCGCGCGTGGATCCGGTGGGCGCGTGCGTCGGCATGCGCGGTTCGCGCGTGCAAGCCGTCTCCAATGAGATTGCGGGCGAGCGCGTCGACATCATTCCCTTCGATGAGAACAACGCGCAGTTCGTCATCAATGCCATGGCGCCTGCCGAGGTGACCTCGATCGTCGTCGATGAGGATTCGCATTCGATGGACATTGCCGTCTCCGAGGACAAGCTCTCGCAGGCCATTGGCCGCGGCGGCCAGAATATCCGTTTGGCCAGCGAATTGACCGGCTGGGAGCTGAATGTGATGAGCGAATCGCAGGCTGAAGCCAAGAGCGAGACCGAGTCTTTGGCGTTGCGCGAAACTTTCATGAAGCAGCTGGACGTCGATGCCGACGTCGCGAGCATCCTGGTGCAAGAGGGCTTCTCGACCATCGAGGAGATCGCCTACGTGCCCGCCAGCGAATTGAACGGCATCGAAGAGTTCGACGAGGAAATCGTCAAGGAGCTGCGCACCCGTGCGCGTGATGTGCTGCTGACTCAGGCAATCGCCAGCGAGGAATCGATGGACGGGGCCGAGCCCGGCGCGGATTTGATTGAAATCACCGGCGAGACCTTGGGTAAAACGTTGGCGCGCAAAGGCGTGCGTACGCGCGATGATTTGGCGGACCTGGCGGTCGATGAACTGGTCGAGATGGGCAGTATCGATGAGAAGAAGGCCGGCGAACTGATTATGAATGCCCGCAAGCACTGGTTCGCGGAAGAAGCTAAGGTTTAGGAGTCAAGTATGGCAGACGTAACCGTCGCTCAATTCGCGGAAGTCTTGAAGGTACCGGTCGATCGGCTGCTGCAGCAGCTGGATCAAGCCGGCATCAAGGTCGACGGCGCCGAGGACATGATCAGTGAAGATGCCAAGCACGAGCTGCTGACGCATCTGCGTCGCAGCCATGGACACGACGAGTCCCAGGGCGATGCGGCGCCGCGCAAAATCACCCTGCGCCGCAAGTCGCAGTCCGAACTGAAGCTCGCGAGTCCCCAAGGCCGCGCGCGCACGGTGAATGTCGAAGTACGCAGCAAGCGCACCTACGTCAAGCGCGAAGTGCTCGAGGATCAGGCGCGCCACCAGCAGGAAGAGATCGACAAGATACGCGAGACCGAGGAGCAGGCCAAAGCCGCCCTGGAGCGTGCCGAAAACGAGCGCCTGGAGAAAGAGCGTCTGGACCGTGAGCGTCTGGAAGAGGAAAGCCGGCGGCGCAGCGATGAAGAAAACCGCAAGCGCACCGCCGAAGAAGAGGCGCGGCGCGCTGCCGAAGTTCAAGCGCGCGAGGTGGCGGAACGGGAACGCAAGGCGGCGGCGGCCAAGCCCGGCAAGGCAGTGCGCGAGGTGGTGGACGACAAGTCGACGCGCTACGGCCGGCAGGAATTGCACATCGTCGGCGATGTGAGTTCACGGCACAAAAAGAAGAAGTCGCGCGATGGGCGGCGCCGCTCGATGGGCGGTGAAACCGACACCAAGCATGGTTTTGAGATGCCGACCGCGCGCGTGGTGCGCGAAGTGGCGATTGGCGAGGCGATGACCGTGGGCGAGTTGGCGCAAAAAATGGCCGTCAAAGCCACGGAAGTCATCAAAGTCATGATGAACATGGGCGTGATGGCCACGATCAATCAAATGATCGAGCAGGACACCGCTGTGCTGGTGGTCGAGGAAATGGGCCACACGGCCGTGCTGCGCAAGGAAAATATCATTGAGGATGACCTGCAAGGCGAAACGGATGCCTCGCTCGAGGTGTTGCCGCGCCCGCCGGTCGTGACGGTGATGGGACACGTGGATCACGGCAAGACCTCGTTGCTCGACTACATCCGCCGCAGCAAGGTGGCCGCAGGCGAGGCGGGAGGCATCACGCAGCACATCGGCGCGTACCATGTTGAAACCGCCAAGGGCATGGTGACCTTCCTGGACACGCCCGGCCATGCGGCATTCACTTCGATGCGGGCCCGCGGTGCGCAGGTGACGGATATCGTCATTCTTGTCGTCGGTGCTGACGATGGCGTCATGCCACAGACGATCGAGGCCATTCAGCACGCGCAGGCGGCGAAAGTGCCCATTGTCGTGGCGCTCAACAAAATGGATAAGCCGGAGGCGGACGCCGAAAAGGTCAAGCAAGAGCTGACCAAGTACGGTGTCATTCCGGAAGAGTGGGGCGGTGAAAACATTTTCGTGCCGGTATCGGCGCGCACCGGCTTAGGGGTGGATCAGCTTCTCGACAGCATTTTGTTGCAGGCGGAAGTGCTCGAGCTCAAGGCGCCGACCGCCGGCCTTGCCGCCGGCTACGTAATCGAATCGAGCCTGGAAAAGGGCCGCGGCGCGGTGGCAACCGTATTGGTATTGCGCGGCACCTTGAAACTAGGCGATCCGCTGCTGATCGGCCAGGAATTCGGGCGCGTGCGTGCGTTGTTCGATGAGGCCGGACATGCGGTCGATTCGGCCGGTCCCTCCATCCCGGTGGTCGTGCTGGGACTCTCCGGCGCGCCGAACGCGGGTGATGAATTGCTGGTAGTGGAGAGCGAACGCAAGGCCCGCGAAGTGGCGACGCATCGTCAATCGAAATCACGCGATGTGAAGTTGGCCGCCAAAGCCACCAACATGCAGGACGTGTTCTCGACCATGGGCGAGAGCAAGGCCGACCTGGTGCAGATCTTGGTGAAAGCCGATGTGCAGGGCAGCGCCGAAGCCTTACGCGATTCCTTGAATGGCTTATCGACGGCCGAGGTCGCGGTGAATATCGTTGCCTCCGGGGTCGGTGGACTCACTGAATCGGACGTGACCCTGGCAGCCGCATCCAAGGCGCGCATTATCGCCTTCAACGTGCGCGGCGATGCAGCGGCACGCGCGGCCATCAAGGATCATGGCGTGGATGTGCGCTACTACAGCATCATCTATGAAGCCATCGATGACATCAAAGCCGTGCTGACGGGGATGCTGTCGCCGGAGGTCAAAGAGCAGATCGTTGGCTTGGCCGAGGTCCGCAGCGTATTCCGCTCCAGCAAATTCGGAACGGTGGCCGGTTGCATGGTCATCGACGGCTATGTTCGCCGCAACTTCCCGATCCGCGTGCTGCGAAACAACGTGGTGATTTTCGAGGGGGCGTTGGAATCCTTGAAGCGATTCAAAGACGATGTCACCGAAGTGCGCGCCGGTACCGAGTGCGGCATCGGCGTGAAGAATTACAGCGACGTCCAGGAAAAGGATCAGATCGAGTGCTACTCGAGGGTCGAGATTGCTCGAACTTTGTAAGGCGCAGCGAGCAAGGGACTGAATGCCTAAACAAGACAACCAGCGGGCAAAGCGCTTGGGCGAGCAGATCCAGCGCGAACTCACGGAACTGTTGCGGCGCGACGTCAAGGACGAGCGTATCGGCAACGTCACGATCACCGCGGTCAACGTCACCGGGGATCTGCGTACCGCCCGGGTTTATTACCTGGTATTCGGCAAGGACGGGCCGGACCCGAAGGTGCAGCAGGGACTGACGAGCGCGGCGGGCTTCCTGCGCAACGCCTTATCGAAGGCGCTGATGATTCGCTATACGCCCACCTTGACGTTCGAACTCGACACCACGATCGAGCACGGCGTGCGCTTGACCCAGTTGATCGACTCATTGAAAAAACCGGAAGGTTCCGGCGTGGGAACGCCCGGCGTGGGAACGCCCGCCGCTGGAACGCCCGCGCCGGGGAGCGATGCGAGCCCGGATGAGCACGACCATATAATCGACGAGGGCTGAAAATGCCCGTCGACATTCATGGCATTCTTCTGCTGGACAAGCCGCTTGACCTCACTTCGGCGGGGGCGGTTGCACGCGTCAAGCGACTGTTCAACGCGCGCAAGGCCGGACATACCGGGTCGCTCGACCCGCTCGCGTCGGGCCTCCTGCCGATTTGCTTCGGCGAAGCCACCAAGTTCGGCACGCAATTGTTGGAAGCCGACAAGACTTATCGCGTGACGGTGCGGCTCGGCGAACGCACGCCGAGTGCGGATCGCGAGTCCGCGGTGATCGAGACGCGCGAGCTGCCGGCGTTCTCTCTCGAGAACTTGCAAGCCGCGCTGGCCGCTTTTCCGCGCGACTACCAGCAGATTCCGCCCATGCATTCCGCGCTGAAGCAGGACGGCAAACCGTTGTATGAATATGCGCGCGCCGGCATCACGCGCGAGCGCGCGGCGCGCGCCATCACCATTCACGAGCTCAAGCTGCTCGATTGGCAGGCGCCCGATCTGTCCTTCGATGTGCGCTGCACGAAGGGCGCCTATATTCGCGTACTTGCCGAAGATCTGGCGACACAGCTTCAGACCATCGGCCATTTGGCGGCCCTGCGCAGACTCGCGGTGGCCCCATTTGTCGCTGAACCCCAATGGTCGTTCGAGGCTCTGGAGGCCATGACCCTGGAGGAGCGCTACAAGGTCCTGCTGCCGGTGGACGCGGCCTTAAGCGCCTGGCGGCGCTTTGACTTGCCTGCCGGGGGGGTGAGCGCCCTGCGCCAGGGCCAGTCGCTCAAAGCCGTCGGAATCCCCGGATTGGTGCGTATCTACGCGGCAGACCTAGGGTTTTTGGGCTTGGGCGAAATTCAGGCGGCCGGTAATCTCAGGCCGCTGCGCCTCATTTCGGCGGCGACGAATCGTGCTTGAGGCGGGGTGCCGCGACGCGTACAATGCGCGGCTTCTTAAAAGGTCCTAAGTTATTGATTGAGGGTTCGATTTCAATGCCACTTACTCGTGAAGAAAAGACGGGCGTCGTCGGTAAATTTCAGCGCAGCGCGCAAGATACCGGATCTCCCGAAGTTCAAATTGCCTTGTTGTCCGAGCGCATTAACGGCTTGAGCCAGCATTTCACCACGCACAAAGCCGACCATGCATCGCGCCGCGGGCTGCTCAAGATGGTCAATCAGCGCCGCAAGCTGCTCGATTACTTGAAGAGCAGAACTCCGGACAAGTACACGCAATTGGTCGAACGCCTAGGTTTACGCCGCTAACAGGCGCCGCTGCAGGTGCACAAGTTTCGCGCCTGCGTCTTTCACTTCGGATTACGCAAAGGGGCTCTAAGTGAGCGCTATCAAAAAAAGTTTTAAATACGGGGATCACACGGTAACCCTCGAGACGGGCGAACTTGCCCGCCAGGCCGATGGTGCAGTTCTGGTGACCATGAGCGAGACCGTGGTCTTGGTGACCGCCGTGGGCCTGAAGAAGGCAACGCCGGGCCGCGATTTTTTCCCGCTCACTGTGAATTATCAAGAAAAGACGTACGCCGCAGGCCGCATCCCCGGCGGATTCTTCAAGCGCGAGGGACGGCCCACCGAAAAGGAAACGCTCACCTCGCGGCTCATCGACCGGCCGATTCGGCCGCTGTTCCCGGAAGGGTTCATCAACGACGTGCAAGTCGTCGCCTCCGTAATCTCCGTGAATGCTGAAGTGGATCCGGATATTGCCTCCTTGATCGGCGCCTCAGCGGCGCTGGCAATTTCGGGAATGCCGTTCTTGGGTCCCATCGGCGCCGCGCGCGTCGGCTACATCGACGGCAAGTACGTCTTGAACCCGACCGCGACGCAATTGACGACCTCGAAGCTGGACCTGGTTGTGGCCGGCACGAAAGAAGGCGTGTTGATGGTGGAATCGGAAGCCGACGGTCTCAACGAAGAGGTCATGCTCGGTGCGGTGACCTTCGGCCACGAGCAAATGCAGATCGCCATCAATGCCATCAACGAACTGGCGGCGGAAGCGGGCAAGCCGAAATGGAGCTGGGTCGCGCCGGAACCGAACAAGGAACTGCAGTCGGCCGTCAACGCATACGCCGAGTCGGCTGTCGCGGCCGCGTACACCGTCACCGAAAAGATGGCGCGTTACGCCAAGATCAAGGAGATCAAGAACGCAGCGGTCGAGGCCTTGAGCAAGGGCGAGACCCCGAAGTTTACGGCCGAGCAGGTGGGCGCGGAGTTTTCCAACCTGGAATACCGGCTGGTGCGTGCGAAGATTCTCGACGGACAGCCGAGAATCGATGGACGCGATACCAAGACGGTACGCGCCATCAACATTCGAACCGGCGTGCTGGCGCGAACCCACGGATCGGCGCTGTTCACCCGCGGAGAAACTCAAGCCCTGGTCGTGACCACATTGGGCACCGGACGGGATGCGCAAATCATCGACGGCTTGACCGGCGAGCGCAAAGAGCCGTTCATGCTGCACTACAATTTCCCTCCCTTCAGCGTCGGCGAGACCGGCATGATGGGCTCGCCGAAGCGGCGCGAAATCGGCCACGGCAACCTGGCAAAGCGCGGCGTGAAAGCGGTCATGCCCGGCGTCGATAAATTTCCGTATGTCATTCGCGTCGTCTCCGAGATTCTCGAGTCCAACGGTTCGAGCTCCATGGCTTCGGTGTGCGGCACCAGCCTCGCGCTCATGGACGCCGGCGTGCCGATCAAGGCGCCGGTTGCGGGCGTGGCGATGGGATTGGTCAAGGAAGGCGATCGATTCCAAGTGCTGACGGATATTTTGGGCGACGAGGATCATCTCGGCGACATGGATTTCAAGGTGGCGGGCACCAAAGATGGCATCACCGCGCTGCAGATGGACATCAAGATCACGAGCATCACGCGCGAGATCATGAAGGTCGCATTGGATCAGGCGCGCGACGGCCGCTTGCACATTTTAGGCGAAATGAACAAGGTCCTCTCCAAGCCTCGCGAGAACATGTCGGAATGGGCGCCAACCATCATTACCTTGAAGATCGATCCGGAGAAGATCCGCGATGTGATCGGCAAGGGCGGCGCGGTCATCCGTCAGATCACCGAAGAGACCGGGACCTCGATCGATATAGAGAACGACGGCACCGTGAAAATAGCCTCGGTGCAGGGTGCGGCGGGCCGCGAGGCGCAGCGTCGCATCGAATTGATCACCGCGGATGTCGAAGTCGGCCGGGTGTATGAAGGCAAGGTCGCGCGACTGATGGATTTCGGCGCCTTCGTGACGATCCTGCCCGGCCGTGACGGTCTGGTCCACATCTCGCAAATTTCCGAGGAGCGTGTTGAGCGCGTCGGCGATAAGCTCAAGGAAGGCGACGTGGTGCGCGTCAAGGTGCTGGAAGTTGACCGGCAGGGCCGCGTACGGCTCTCGATGCGCAACGTCGACGCAGCGTAGTCGGCACTCATCCTCCGGCACCGTGACTTTGAGCGCCGCTCAAAATCACGGTGCCGGGCTACTAGCCGTCTCTAGTTAAATTCGACGTGACTCGCGGCCGCGGCGCTTCGCCGCCGGCCATGGTCTTTACGCGATCCCGAAGTTGCGGCGTTGGCTGCTGGCTCACGAGCTGCTTGAGACTCTGTTCCAAGTGCGCACTCACCTGGCCTTGCAGACCCGTGCCGTAAGAGCGAATCACGCTGACCATGAATTCCTGGCTCAAGATCGGCTCAGCCAAGTGCTCTTGTTCGGCAATGACTTGCAGCAAAATACTGCGCGTAATGTCGGCACTGTTTTTCTTGTCGACAACGACGAATTCAATCCGCTCGACCACCAGGCGTCTGACGTCAGCCAGGGTGATGTACCGGCTCTCGACCGTGTCATAGAGGCGGCGATTCGGATATTTCTTAATCACTCGCGGTTCGCTCATGGGGCTCCTCGCTCGTGTTGGCTGGCACCACCGGAGGATGCCGGTCCGTGTCAGTCCACGTCTGATCTATCATAAGAACTGCAACACGAAGAATAGCGCAATGCAGCGCTAAGGCAAATCGGCATTTTTTCTTAAGATTATTAGTCATTTACGGGCAAATCGAGGCGTTTGGGGACCTTGTTGAGGTCCCATTGGCCGATCGCCCAACGCCACGCAGCGGAGATTGCGGCCGAGGCAAGCGATGGCGGAGGTGCCAGCCCCAGCAATGAAAAGACTGCACACAGCTGCGGTAGGGGCGAATCGGCGGTTAGGCGCACGCTGCGGCGCGACTTGGCGAGCTTGCCACCACCGGCTTCCGTCAGAACCGGCACATGTGCATAGCTGGGTTCGGGTAGTCCCAATAGCCGCTGTAGATAGATTTGGCGCGGCGTGTTGTCCAAAAGGTCGGCCCCGCGAACGATGTGGGTGACGCCCTGCGCCGCGTCATCAACGGTCACGGCGAGGACGTACGCATAGATCTCATCGCGGCGCTTCAAGATAAAATCGCCGACGGCGTCCGCCACGTCTTGTCGATACGTGCCTTGGATGCGGTCGGTGAACAGCACGTATCCGGCGTCGACCCGCACACGGATTGCGGCCGGTGTATCGGGGGCGATCTGCCGGGCGCGGCAAGTACCGGGATATCGCAGCTCATCCTCGAACTGCGCACGTAGTTGCGCCCGGCTGCAACAGCAGGCGAAGGTTCGTCCTTGTGCGTGCAAGGCGCCGAGCGCCTCTTCGTAGCGCTCGGCACGATCATATTGGCGTGTGACGGCTCCGTCCCATTCGAAGCCGAACTGCTCCAAGGTGTGCAATATCCCATCCGCCGATCCGGCGATCTCTCGTGGACGGTCGAGATCCTCGATGCGCAGCAGCCAACGACCGCCGTGCGCGCGCGCGTCCAGGTAGCTCGCGACCGCCGCGTAGAGCGAGCCCAAGTGCAGATCGCCCGATGGGGTCGGCGCAAACCGACCTACATAGGGCGCCGCAGGCCTGCCGGCATCGTTCCTCGCCGGGCTATCGGTACCGGTCGTCGCGGTCGCCGTATTGCTTTTCGCGGCGCTCGCGCCGCTCCTGGGCTTCGACCGAGAGAGTCGCGACAGGACGGGCTTCCAATCGTTTGATCCCGATCTCTTCGCCGGTTTCCAAGCAATAGCC
>DATNKC010000508.1:0-4586 GCA_035603615.1 Steroidobacteraceae bacterium
GACACCCGGAAATTTCGAGATCGAGTATGCCGCGGCGGCGCCCAATGGCAGCGCCATCACTTATGCCGGCAACGCCGGCGACATCGACCGCCGGCATCTCTGGCGACTGACGTTCCCGAGCGGCGCACTGGCGGCTTTGACCAGCGGCACAGGCATCGAGACCATGCCCGTCGTAGCGGCCGATGAAGTGTCAATCGGCTTCTTGCACTCGGACGCGAAGCTGCCCATGCGGGTAGCGGTGCTCGACGCGGGAAAGACGGGCGTCGACTTGGATCGCAACGAGCTGCCGAAGGATTTCCCAGCCTCATTGGTGACGCCGGAGTCGGTGCTGCTGCCGCTGCGCGCCGGTGTCGCTGCGCATGCCCAGTTATTCCTGCCGCCCGGCGGGCGTGCTGGAACGCGACATCCAGCGGTGGTGTTCATGCACGGCGGTCCCATCAGGCAGATGCTGGCCGGCTGGCACTACATGGATTACTACAGCAATGCCTATGCGCTCAATCAATATCTGGCGAGCAAGGGTTACGTCGTATTGGCGCTGAATTATCGATCCGGGATCGGCTATGGTCTCGACTATCGGGAAGCGGAACACACAGGCGCCACCGGCGCGAGTGAGTACAACGATTTGCTGTCGGCGGCGGCGTACCTGCGCGCGAGACCGGATGTGGACGCCGCCCGGGTTGGTCTATGGGGCGGCAGCTACGGTGGCTACATGACGGCATTGGGGCTCGCGCGCAATTCAGATCTGTTCGCCGCCGGCGTCGACTTGCACGGCGTACATGATTGGCATAATTGGAGTCTCGGGGAGCGGGGCGGGCGGGACTTTTACGCTCTTGACGCCACCGCCGACGATTTGGCGACGGCGCTCGCCGCCTCGCCCATCAGTGCCGTGTCGACGTGGCGCTCGCCCGTGCTGCTGATTCACGGTGACGACGATCGCAACGTGGCCTTCTCGGAAACCATGCGGCTGGTCGAGGCGCTGAACCGGCAGGGAGTCGACTACCAGGAACTCATCTTTCCCGACGAAATACACGGGTTTCTGCGCCACGAGAGTTGGCTGCGCGCCTACCACACAATCGCAGAATTTCTCGACGCAAAATTATTGGCTCACTAAACGTGCGCTTGCCAGAACTTCCAAACGAGAGGATTTAAGCCATGGCTAAAGCCTATTGGATTGCATTTTATCGCGAAATTTTGGATCCCAATAAGCTGGCTGCCTACGCGAAGCTCGCCGGTCCAGCAATCGAAAAGGGCGGCGGCCGTTTTTTGGCACGCGCACTACCTGCCCACGTGTATGACGAGGGCCAACTCGAGCGAACCGTAGTCATAGAATTTGATTCCGTGGCGAAAGCTGTCGCCACGCATGCCAGCCCCGGCTATCAAGAGGCGTTGACCGCGCTAAAGGGCGGAGTCGTGCGAGACCTGCGGATCGTGGAAGGGGTATGAGCCTACTTCGGCGATGTGGTTCACGCTCAGCTTGCGCCCGGCTCTAGAGAGCTGACTCTGTAGCTGCGTCGTCTTGCAAAGTATATGAGTTAGGGATTCAAACGCTGGCGACGGCGAAAGTCAGCCACCTTGGCCTTATTGCCGCAGCCCGCCATGGAACACCAGCGTCTATCGCCCGAGCGCGATGTATCGAGAAACAGTAACGCGCAAGTTTCGCTTTCACATTGGCGTATCCGTTCACTCGATTCGCTACCGAACAGGACTAAAGCGTCACGCGCAATACTGATGAGGAAGGCTCGCGATTTGCCTAAATAGTGGATCCGGCTGTTCTTGGCAAGTTGTGGAATCGCAGATGCCTCCGCGGCAATCCGGTTTAGCCGGCGGCGCGCTTCATCGGGTAAGTCCTCTCCTTGAATGCGTGCCAGAGCCAAACCGTAGATGCTTTCGCGTAAGGTTCTCGCGAGCGAGAGATCGGACTGCGTCACCTCGGGCCTTGCGTCGGTCATTCCGGCCGCACGCAACCACCGGCCTAAATCGCTCGGAAGAGCCAAGAGCTCCAGCGGTAAGGGCTTGAGTCGTGCCGCCATCGTGGCGGCAAAATCCAGTGCCGCATGCCCGGCGCGAAACTTAAATCCATCTCGGATCTCTGACTTCTCATTTTTCATGTCGGCTCACCCACATAGGCCAACCACCCTTGATTGATAGCAAATTGGTAACTCACTTGACAGGTTACATAGACAGGCTATGATCCGTAACCTGTTGAATAGGTTTCAGCACTCTAACACGGAGAAAGAACATGTCGTTCCAATTGCGCAACTTCAAGCGTTCGATCGGCATCGTCGCCGCCTCATTGATGATTGGAGCATCTGCTGTCGCGATCGAACCACAACGACTTTCGCTGGAAGGCACTTGGATCATGGCTTCCGCTTACGAGATCCTCGCGGATGGTACGCGCACCACGAACTACGGTGAACATCCCAACGGTCTGATGATGGTGGACAAGGCGGGACGCTATTCAATACAGATTTTCCACCCCAACCGGCCTAAATTTACCTCGGGTGACAAGAGGCGGGGCACGCCTGAAGAATATCGCGAGGCCGTTTTGGGTGCGAGCACCAACACCGGTCGCGTTATCGTTGATCCGGTCAACGGCAAGTTGATATTCAAGATCGAAACCGCCGTTTATCCCAATTGGGAGGGGACTGAGCAGGTTCGCGACTTCACGTTCAAAGACGGCACACTGACCTATTCGGTGCCCGCGAGTGCATCGGGCAATGGCACGGTTGCATATTCCATTTGGCAGCGCGTGCCGCAATGATACTTTTAAAAAGCGGCGATTCTCGAATTTCCATCGCGTCCATGACATACGGTGGGATACCGCGGGGTCGTACCAAGGCTGGCTACAACCTTGATCCCAACTTCTCTCGCTGAATCCAGACGCTCAAGCCTCGCTCGGCCGCGGCAACCGAACCCCAGTGGGATGCGCCGATGGCGCAATGGGCTTCGCCATTGGCTGATAGCCGGATTTCGTTACGCCGCTCAGGCAGCGGCAATGCGTGAGGGCCACGTGTGGGACATCACGGCGCGTGTCGCGTGGTCGCTGTCCCATCCGCCCAAAAGAAATTCCGCCCGGCCTGACATGAAAACCTGAGTTTTTGCGCCTCTCTTTAATAAGGGCCGTCTTCGCGGTTCTACAACTATGGTTAGGGAGAGAGTCGATGAAAGACATCACGGGGCGTGAGGGGATCATTGGATCGGAAGGCCGCACGGTCGGTCTGGCCGTGCTGGCGGCGCTGCTCGCACTCGGTGCGCACGACTCCAACGCGGCACCGGGCGGCGGCGCGACACTTCAGACGGCCCAGGCGAGGGTCGCCGGATTGCCGCTGAATTTCGAAGCGAATGTCGGTCAAGCGCAAAGCGCAGCCCAGTTCCTCGCACACGGTCCCGCCTACAGCGTTTCGCTGAACTCCCACGGTGCCACGCTCGCCAGCGATGGCAGTGCGTTGCGGCTGCACGTGGTGGGATCCCGCGACAGCGTGGCTCCCGTGGCCGAGCAACCCTTGTCCGGCGTGGTCAATTACTACGTGGGCAATGACCCCAAGAACTGGCTCAGCGGTATCAAGACCTATGGCAGGGTCCGCTACGCAGGCGTCTACCCCGGAGTGGATCTCGTGTACTACGGCACGCAGGGGCGGTTGGAGTACGACATTGCGGTGGCGCCCGGCGCGAGCGCGAAGCCCGTCCGTATTGCCATCGAAGGAGCCGAGCGTGTGCACCTCGATCAGAGCGGGCGGCTCAGAGTGCAAGCGAAGCTCCATGAGGTGGCGTTCGAGCACCCGGTTGCCTACCAAGTCAACGAGGGGCGGCGCGTGCCGGTGGCCGCGCGTTACAGGTTGGCGGGAAACACCGTGCGCTTCGAGTTGGGCGCCTACGATCACGCCAAGCAACTGATCATCGATCCGGTGCTTTCCTACTTCAGCTACCTGGGCGGCAGCAACAATGACGTCATCGGCACCGGCAGTCCCTCCGGCAGCACGCCCAACGGGAATGTGACCTCACAAGCAGCGGCCCTCGATGCCGCCGGCGAGCTCTATGTCGTCGGCTATACTCAGTCCAGCAATTTCCCCACGAAAGCTGCCTCCCAACAGGATCAGGCTGCGGGCACGAACCCAACCGGGTTCGTGACGAAGTTCGCCGCCGATGGCAAGTCGCTGATCTTCTCCACGTACTTGGGCGGCACCAACGGCTTTGATTTCGCCTATGCCGTGGCGGTGGATGCGAGCGGCAACGCCTTCGTCGTGGGTTCCGCCGCGTCGAATGATTTTCCAACCACGGCGGGCGCCTACCAAACCGTCTGTTCGCCCATCTTCCCCAACGGCGCCGAAATTCCCAATTGCACCGACGGCAGCAACAACGGTACGCCTAACGCGTTCGTCAGCAAGTTCAGTCCCTCAGGTTCTCTGCTGGCGTCGACTTTCCTCGGTGGTGGCGGCACGAGCGGTGCCTATGCGGTGGCGGTGGACAGCGCCGGCCGCCCCTATGTGGCGGGCGCCACCGTCCCGGGCGTTTTTACACCGGCCGCACCCTTTCAGCCTCAGACGGTTGGATTTCCGACCACCACGGGCTCGGTGGTCCAAGCCTAT
>DATNKC010000509.1:0-2402 GCA_035603615.1 Steroidobacteraceae bacterium
TACCTCAGCCGGGATTTGCCGCGCGAAATAGCCGGCGGGGTAAAACACCAGTTCGTTCCATTCGATCAGCATCAGCTCACGGCTCATTTCCAGCGCGCCGACTTTGCCGCTGGTGGGCGAGAGATAATCGAAGTCGATGTCGACCGCGTGCGTGCCCGGCTTCAAATTCAAGCGCAACGCGAAGACATCGACCGGATCGCGCTTCCAGGCAACCGGCGCTCCGTTGGCGGTGATTCGGATACCGCCGAGCCGGTCGATCGTGCCTTCCGGCGCGTGGGTGCCGGGCAGCCACTTGGGATACAGCAGCACGGTATCGGGGCCGACGCCGCTCAGGGTTTCATGAACATGCATGACGCGATGGCTCGTGTCGCTGGCATCGACCTTCAGATGAATCTCGCCGGTGTAGGCGCGATCCTTTGGCGCGACGATGGGCGTGATGGATGCGGTCGCGCTGGGGCCCGCGGCGGTCTCGGGGGCGGCCTGGACGGCGGCGAGGACTGTACTTAAGGCGGCGCAAAGCGCGATTTTGCAGGCAGCTGTCCGCATGAGATCCTCTTAGTTGTTTGCCGCGCGCATGATAGCAAAGAGGGGATCATCGAAAGCGCATGCCTGAGCTGCCGGACATTTCCGCGTACTTAAGCGCATTGCAGGAGCGCATCGTCGGCCAGCCGCTGCAGCGGGTGCGCCTCAACAGTCCCTTTTTGCTGCGCACGGCCGCGCCGCCGCTATCGGAGGCGGTGGGCAATCAAGTCACGGAATTGCGCAGGATCGGCAAGCGCGTAGTCATTGGCCTTAGCAATGATTTGTGGCTGGTCCTGCATTTGATGATTGCCGGGCGACTGCATTGGCGTACCCAGGGCGTGACGCTCAAGGGCCGCAATAGTTTGGCGGCGTTCGATTTTCCCGATGGCTCCTTGGTCCTCACCGAGGCAGGCACGAAGCGGCGCGCGTCGCTGCATGTGGTGAAGGGCGAAGAGGCACTGCGGTCGCTCGACCCCGGCGGCATCGAGGTATTCGACAGCGACCTTGCGGCCTTCATCGCCGCGATGACGGTGGAGAACCGCACGCTCAAGCGGGCCTTGACCGATCCGCGGATCTTGAGCGGCATCGGCAATGCCTATTCGGATGAAATTTTGCACGCGGCGCGGCTGTCGCCGATCACGTTGACCAGTAAATTGTCACCGGAGGAATTTGCGCGCTTGTTCACCGCGACGCGCGAGACGTTGCGATTCTGGATCGACCGGCTGGGCATGGAGTCGCGCCAGGGCTTTCCTGAAAAAGTGACCGCATTTCGTAAAGACATGGCGGTGCATGGGCGCTATGGGTTGCCGTGCCCGCGATGCGGCGAGCCGGTGCAGCGCATCCGCTATGCCGACAACGAAACCAATTACTGCGCGCAGTGCCAGACGGGCGGCAGGGTGCTCGCGGATCGGGCCCTGTCGCGGCTGCTGGGCGCCGACTGGCCGCGGACCTTGGATGAACTGGAGGCGCTCAAGCGGCGGTGAAGGCAAATCGGGGCAACATCGAGGACTTTCGGTTTGACATGTTGTCGTGTATCGATGATTTTTGAGCGCCGCATCGTATTTCTTGGCCTTGGGACTGTGACTCGCTTCCGCGAGGCCTGCTGTCATTGCACGTCAAATGGGCCGATGTACGAGGATTCCCTGCGGCTGTCACGAGCCCTATCAGACACTCATCGCTATGCTGTGCTTCTCATCGCGCTGAGCGTTCTTGTGGGTCCGGGGCGCGTACTGGGGGCCGTTCAAGTGTACAAATCCGTCGATGCCGAAGGGCATGTGACCTACTCCGACCGAGCGCCGGATGCCCCGACGGCGCAGAAGTCCGACCCACCCCAAGTGATTCATATCTGCTGGACGAACTGCTTTAGCCTGAGCTTCGGCAATGGACTCTATACGCGGACGGATGGTACGGACGAGACTTGGACAGTAGAAAGCTTCACGCCCACAGCGGTCGTCTTGCACCGCCATAGTGTCCCTGCCGCGTGGAATGGCTTCAGTGCCGACGTGACCTACCAGGGCCAGGTATCAAACGACCGGTTGATTAACATCACCCTAAACGGCAGGCCCGTGCCCGACATCAAAGTGGCGTGGGGCGCCGCGCTCGACACGCTGCCGGGAAGCAATGCGCAGCGCGATCAGCGCGATCTAGCGCAAACGAAGCAGCAGGCGATCGGGGCGAGCCCACCGCCGCGGACTGACATCGCCCCCGCCTTGGATGTCGACATGCGAGCCGCGGACGCGCCGCCACCCTTGCTGAATGAAGAACAGGCGCCTTGCACCGGCGATGGATATCTTTGGACCCCAGGCTATTGGGCATGGGGCGGGGGATACTACTGGGTGCCTGGAGCGTGGGTACTCCCGCCGCGAGTGGGCTTGTTGTGG
>DATNKC010000510.1:0-9021 GCA_035603615.1 Steroidobacteraceae bacterium
GAAAAGCTTTTGAAATTTGAATCGCGGCTCGAACGGGCCTTGCGCGTCGATATTCCTCCCCGGGCCGATGTGCTGCCGTTTGCGCGCAAGCGCGGGAGCGCGGCGACGGCGCCGCGACGCTGGATGGCGCTTGCGGCCAGCATCCTGCTCGGCGCGGCGATTGTGGGGGGCGTTTGGCTTAGCTTGCCGCAACCCAGTCTGGCCGCGGCCGTGGTTGCGCACATGGCCGGGGAGCCGGAGGCGTGGCAGCGCACCGAAGCGGTTGCGCAGCCTGAATTGGCAGGCGTGCTGAAGGACTCGAAGCTTCGCCTGAAGCCCGACGCGGGTGTCGTCAGCTACGCCAGCAGCTGCGCGTTCCGCGGACATCGGGTGCCGCATCTCGTGGTGCAAACAGCGAAAGGGCCCGTGACCGTCATGGTGCTGGTGCATGAATCGGCGCGCCAAGTCACGCCATTCGATTCCGAAGGCTATCGCGGCACCATCGTACCCGTGCCGGGCCATGGCAGCATCGCGGTGCTCATGCGCGATTCCGGAATCAGCGCGGCCGAAATCCAGCGTATTGCCGCGCGAGTCGACGAATCGATCGTCTGGACCGGCTGACCTCGGAAGGACTCCTCAAATACCCACCTCGTTCAGCAGGTCGACGAGCCGGCGGGCGCTTGCCGCCAGCGTCGGATGTTCGGCTTCGAACTGCACGGCCACCTTCTCCAGGCGCTCGGGCAGCGATTTGTCGACGGATGGGGCAGCCGCGCCCGCCGGCTGATCGAGCATGCGTTTGACGTCCGGGAGAATCTCGCCGAGCGAAGCTCGCGTCGCGGGGTTTTGTTGATGTGAGGTCAGCTCGGCGTGCAGCTTGGCGAGCCGCTCGCGCAATGATTTTTGATCCATAAACTCGTCCTCTAATAAAGCGTGGGCTATTGTGACATTCGCTCAGGTGTGAGGCGGCCTACTTCGACGTACCCTGCGCCCGGAGCGGCAATCGCCTGATGAATCGCGCCGTAGGCGTCGCGAAGAAATTGATCCGCGCCATACGGCGGATTGACGATCATGAGCCCGCTTCCCGCCAGCCCCAATCCGGCATCGTCCGGATGAATCGCGATATCCGCCAACAGCATTTTGGGGATTTGCAGCGCCTCAAAACGCGCGTGCACCATACCGCGCTGAGTCGCGCTGCGAATGGGATACCACATCAAATAAACGCCGCTCGGCCAACGGCGATAAGCCTCGCTAAAGGCCTGCAGCATCATTTTGAGTTCATCGAGGCTTTCGTAGGGCGGATCGATCAGCACCAGGCCGCGCCGTTCGTCGGGCGGCAGGAAGGCCTTCAGCGCAGCATAACCGTCCTGAATTTCCGTCCTGACGCGCCCCTGCGATTCGATCTCGCGCTCGGCGGCGCGCGCTTCTGCGGGCAGCAGCTCCACGAATAAGGCGCGGTCCTGCGGTCGCAGCGCCTGCGCGATCAGCGCGGGCGAGCCGGGATAACGCGGCAGCCGCTTGCCGCGCCGCGCGTGGATTGCGGTGAAGTAATCGGCGAGGGACTCATCGCCCAGGGCATTGACGATCAAGCGTTGCACGCCGCGTTCCGCCTCGCCGGACTTCTGCGCCTCCGGCGCCTGCAAGTCATAGAAGCCTCGCCCGGCATGGCTGTCCAGCGCGAAAAATCCCGCATCCTTGCGCTTCAATGCATCCAGGCAGTACAGCAATCCGACGTGCTTCGCAACGTCGGCAAAATTGCCTGCGTGATAGATGTGGCGGTAATTCATGCTGCATTGTGCCGTCTTTAGCAGGTGCGCGCCAAAGCCTCCCTTGCGAAGCACCCTTCAAGTGGGCAGTCTTGAGGCCCTCTATCGATTGCGGGGCGAGTCATGAAAAGCGGAATATTCGAGATTGACGGTGTCGAATATCCCGATGCCGATGCTTCCGACCCGGTTGCATTGGGCTGGATGCAGGGCTCCCCGCCGCCGGCGGCAAAACAGATCCGATTTCAGGATGACCAATTTCTAGAGTTTCCGCAGATTCGATGGTCGTTGTCGCACATGCGCGAGTTGGCGCCGACCGCGGCCATTTGGCGCACCAACGCCGCGCCGAGCGATCTCGGTGTTGTGCCTCTGGACCTTGGGCCGTCGATCGATGCGCTCGCCTTCGCGGATTTGCAGGGCCGCAAGATCACCTGGGCGCAATCGCTGCGGCACACTTATACGGATGGCATCGTCGTCTTGCATCGCGGGCGCCGAATCTATGAACGCTACTTTGGTGTGCTGCAGCCACATACGCCGCATGCGTGTTTTTCGATAACCAAGTCATATGCAGCCACGCTTGCCGCAACCCTGATTCATGAAGGGGTGCTGGATGAGACCAAGACGGTGTCGCATTACCTGCCGGAAATGATCGGCACCGCCTACGAGGATGCCACCTTGCGCCAGGTGCTCGATATGCAAATCGGCGTGGAGTATTCCGAACTGTATGCGGATCCGAAGGCGCATATCTGGGACTACGCACGCGCGGGGGGCTTGCGCCCGCGCGGACCCGATTACCAAGGACCTCAGAATTTCTACGCGTATCTGCGCACGCTGCGCAAGGAAGGCGCGCACGGCGCCGCGTTTGCCTACAAAACGGTGAATACGGAAGTGATGTGTTGGGTGATGAAGCGGGTCACCGGCGTCGCGCTCGAGGGATTGCTGAGCCGGCGCATCTGGTCGCAAATCGGCTGTGAAGAAGATGGTTACGTGACGGTCGATTCCATCGGGGTGGCCATGGGCGGAGGCGGAATGAGCGCCAGCCTTCGCGACCTATGCCGCTTCGGGGAACTCATGCGATGCGGTGGCGCCTGGGGCGGCAAGCAGGTCATACCCGCGGAGGTTGTCGCCGATATCCGGCGCGGCTCGGATCCGGCCAAATTTGCCATGGCGGGATACACGCTGCTGCCGGGGTACTCCTACCGCAACATGTGGTGGGTGTCCCACAACTCGCTCGGCGTCTTCGAGGGGCGCGGCATCCACGGGCAGCGTTTGTACATTGCGCCGAAAGCCGAATTGGTGATCGCGCGATTCTGCTCTCATCCGGTCGCCTCCAGCGCCGCCAACGACCCGATCACGCTGCCGGCATTTGCGGCGATGAGTCAGCTGCTGATGGCAGGCTGAAGCGCTTGGGACCCGGCGACCGGCCGCCATACCTTAGCCGGAGGTCGATGATCCGCGAGGCCATTTGACATCTTGTCGCGGCGGCGCATGGATTTGCTCCGTCAAAAGCGGGGTTTCCCCTTGGCGATTTAACATCTTGCGGCGGCAGCGCCTGAAATCGCGCCGCAGTTCACAGTTGCGTCGAACGCGCGGGGCGTAACAGGGCATTCTTTAGGATACTGCCCGCCAAGGAGAAAGCTTATGAGCACGACCGCGGCCGACAGCTTGATCGAATCGCACGAGTACTACGGCGAGGAGCTGGTGCGGCGCGCGACCCTGGAGCGCCGCAACTACGAGCGCAAGTCGGTTGCGATCCGTGCCAATGTCACGGTGCCGGGAATGTCCGTGCTTCCGGGGCACATCGTCGATATGTCGCGCGTCGGCGCCAGCATCACGGTGCCTTTCGATCTGGCGCACGGCCAACAATGTCTCATTGATTTGGAATTGGAAGCTTGCGGCGATATCAGCGACTTCCACATTCAGGCCGAAGTGCGCTACTGCGTGCCGATTAGCGACGGCCAGTTCCGCGCGGGTTTGCGCTTCGGCGAGACCGATGCCGCGACCTCTGCGCTCATCGCCGCGATACTAAAAACTCCCGTCTGAGTTCGACGGATCGCCCGTCGCGGGATCGCTGAATCCCCAATGCGGAAATGCCTGCAGCGCGTCCACGTAGTTGTGGATGACATCGGTGTGGGCGTCCTCCTGCCAGCCTCCCGGCTGCCGGCTTTGCGGTAGATCCCGAGGCCTGCCTTGTTCATCGATGCAGTAGAGCGTGAAGTTCAGCGCCTGGCGCGCCTCGCTCGCCAGGACCCGCGACTCGACGGCTTTTGCGTACAGCGCGAGCACGGCGCCGTAGGTTGAGTTGACACCGCCCCAGGCCTGTTTGTCCTCGTCCTGCTCATGACACACGATCACGCCGGATTCGCGGTGCGTGAAGTTTGTGCGCACGAATTCAATCAGCAGCCGGCAGTCGCTCTGCCAATCCTGATCCAGCCAATCCTTTTTCTCGAGTAGGTAGCGTGCGAGATTCAGGGGCGCCCAGGCGCTGCGATTGGTGGGTGTGTCGTGATCTTCGAAGAACTGCGCGAACAGCGCGCCATCCGTAGCAGCGCTGGGGATTTGGTGGTTCTTGATCCAGCGCCATAGCCCCAGCCGCGGCGCGGCGAATTCACTGTAGCCATGCGCCGCGAGCAGATCATAGAGGCGCAAGATATAGGTCATGTTTCCCGATATCGGCCCGCGGCCCTCGCCGCTGCGATAGTCGGCGCGAAACGGCCAGGGCGAATGGCCGGCGTCGCCGTCCTGCTGGTTCGCCGCCAGCAGGCGCGCGTTGTGCAACGCTTGCGCAAGATACTTAGCCTCGCCGCTCGCTTCGAACAGCAGCATCAGCGCGAAGCCCGCGATCCCGCCCTTGTCCGGCTGAATTTCATACGGTCGATCCGACTGCGAACCGCAATCGGCCGGCTGCGGGAACTGCGTCCGCCTGCCGGTGGAGCGCGTGAACGCAGGATACGTGCCCGTGTCCGGCGTGAGCGCTTCCTTCACCAGATAATCGCCCAGCAAACATGCGGTGGCCAGCCATGCCGGCTGCTGTTGCGCGCGCATGTCGTGAAACTTGAGATACGAAATGATCCCCATGCCATTTTGCGTTGAAGGAATGATGTCGGTGCGTTCCGTGTTCGGAGTCCAACTGGCATCCAGGAAAGTCTCGCAGGCAAAGCGCGGATAGCCGTGATCGAACGGGCAGTGCTGGTAGAAATTCATCTCGCGGTCCAGCGCCGCGCTCCAAGAGGTCCAGGGCAACAACTGCCCCGATGCATCCAGGCTGACGGCGTGCCCGGCGATGGTTGTCGGCGCGTTCATTGTCGTAGTCCGTGCATCAAAGTGCACGATAAAAGAACGTCGTGTCGCAGAGTCCGCCGCCAGGCAGCAAAGCGTAGCCGGGGATGACCCCGCAACGCTGCCAGCCGAGCTTCGCGTATAGCCTTTCGGCATCGCCGCTTGCTGTGTCGAGCACCAGCAGGGTCTTGCCGGCGCTTATGCTTGCGTTCTCGGCCGCTGCCAGCAATGCCGCACCCGCGCCGAGCCGGCGCGCCCGCCGGTGCACCAGCATTTTCGCGATGTCGGCACGGTGCGGCTGATTCTCTGCCTGCGCGAAGATGATCTGCACGGTGCCGATGATCTGCCCAGCTTTCTCGGCCACCAACAGAATTCGCTCGCCGCGGACGACGTCGGCGGCCACGCCTCGCCAAAACGCCTCTGCGCGGGCGCGCTCGATGGGCAACATGAAACTCACCGAGGCGCCGCCTTCAACGCAGTCGATGAGCACGTCGCTCAATTCTTGAATTTCGCGCTCGCTTACTGCGTGCAGGGTTCGAACCCGAATGGCATCTGACACTGGTGAGTTCCTAAGCTGCGCGCCGAAGATCGCGCCACATCTCAAAATACCGCGTAGTTTTTGTCAATTGAAAATCCTTGCGCGGCGACAGAGTCAATCGCCCGTTACAATGCACGATTGGAGGTATGCGATGACGCTGCAGGAACTGTTCGGGATTCGGCTGCCCATCATTCAGGCGCCCATGGCGGGCTCGCAGGGCAGCGAACTCGCTATTGCCGTATCCAATGCCGGCGGCTTGGGCTCGCTGCCCTGTGCAATGCTCACGCCGGATGGCATGCGTGCGGAATTGCAGGCCATTCGAGCGGCGAGTGACCAACCTTACAACGTCAATTTCTTTTGCCACACGCCGCCCACGAGCCAAACTACGCGAGAAGCGGCATGGCGCGAGTTTTTGGCGCCGTACTTCAGGGAGTTCGGAATTGATGCGCACGCGGGCTCCGGCGGAGGTTCGCGCACCCCGTTCGGCGCCGCGGCAGCCGATGCTCTGGAGCCGTTCAAGCCAAAGGTGGTGAGCTTTCATTTCGGGCTGCCCTCGGCGGATCTTGTGACCCGCGTGAAATCCTGGGGCTCGAAGGTGCTCTCGTCGGCCACGACCGTCGAGGAGGCAGTGTGGCTGGAGCAGCGCGGGGTCGATGCCGTCATTGCGCAGGGTGCGGAGGCCGGCGGCGATCGCGGAATATTTCTATCGGAGGATCTGACCACTCAAGTTGGGACCTTTGCGCTGCTGCCGCAGGTGGTCAAAGCGGTCCGCGTGCCCGTGATCGCCGCCGGTGGAATCGCCGATGCAGCCGGCGTAGCGGCCGCAATGTCGCTGGGCGCCGCGGGCGTGCAACTTGGCACCGTATACTTGCTTTGCCCGGAGGCCAAAACCAGCGCCGTGCATCGTGCGGCGCTCAAGAGCGATCACGCCTCCCACACCGCCATGACCAACGTGTTTACCGGCCGCCCGGCACGAGGAATCATGAATCGCCTCATGGCGGAATTGGGACCCATCAACGACGCGGCGCCGGCTTTTCCGCTCGCCGCCGACGCCCTGGGGCCGCTGCGGAAAAAAGCCGAGAGCTTGGGGTCGGGGGATTTTTCACCCCTGTGGGCGGGGCAGAACACCACCGGCTGCAAAGAAATCGCCGCCGCGGAATTGACCCGGGCCCTGATTCGGTGATCCATGGCGCTCGGCGCGACTGTCTATAACTTCAAGATCGAACTCGCCGATTCGGACCGCGGCGTGTATGCACCTTTGGATCTGCGCGTGGCGCGCCATCCATCCGAGACGGAAGAGCATTTGCTGACGCGCGTTCTCGCCTACTGCCTGGAGTACACCGAAGGAATTAGTTTCTCGAATGGTTTGTCCGATTCCGATCAGCCGGCGATTTCAGTTCGCGATCTCACCGGCGCACTGCGTGTGTGGATCGATGTGGGTGCGCCCGAGGCCGCGCGGCTGCACCGCGCCGCAAAGCTCGCACCGCGTGTCGCCGTATACACGCATAAGGATGCCGAGCAGCTCGCCGCACGGTTGGGGGCGGAGAAGATTCACCGCGCCGAGGCGTTGGAATTGTATGCGGTGGATCGGGATTGGCTGGCCGCGCTGACCGCACGGCTCGAGCGGCGCATGCAGTTCGCGCTGACAGTATCCGACCGCGAGGTGTATTTGTCCCTTGGCGCGGAAACGCTGACGTGCGCCATCCGTAACGTCGGCTTGTGATATTGATCGGGGGTAGCGCTCGTCAGGGAGGCTGAGAAGAATCTAGGCCCGAAAACTACAGGGCCTAGATTCTTCTCAGCCTCCCTGACAAGAACTCGGGCCGATCGATATCACAAGCCGACGTTACCGCCGAGTTCGCCCAAATAATCCCGCGGCCGCAGAAAATCCTCATACAACCTGGCTTCCGGCGAACCCGGCTTGGGGTGCCAATCGTATTCCCAGCGAACGATGGGCGGCAGCGACATCAGGATGGACTCGGTGCGGCCGCGCGACTGCAATCCGAATAACGTGCCCCGGTCGTACACCAAATTGAATTCAACGTATCGGCCGCGGCGGTACAACTGGAATTGGCGCTCGCGATCGCCGTACGGTTGGTCCCTGCGCCGTTCCAGTATGGGCAGGAATGCGGGCAGGAAGTGATCGCCAACGCTGCGCTGGAATGCAAAGCAACGCTCGAAGCCGCCGTCGTTCAAATCGTCGAAGAACAATCCGCCGACCCCGCGGGTTTCGTTTCGATGCGGCAGAAAAAAATAGCGGTCGCACCAAGCTTTATACTTCTCGTAAACGTCCGTCCCGAAGGGCTGGCAGGCGTCGCGCGTGCAGCGGTGCCAGTGAAGCACGTCCTCATCGTACGGGTAGTAGGGCGTCAGGTCGAAGCCGCCGCCAAACCACCAGACTTCCGCGCCGTTCGCCGGGCGCGCGACGAGGAAGCGGACATTGCAATGGGTCGTGGGCACATAGGGATTGCGCGGATGGAACACCAGCGACAATCCCATCGCTTCGAACGGCGCGCCGGCAATTTCAGGACGTTGATTCGATGCCGACGGCGGCATCTTCTCGCCGAACACATGCGACACGGATACCCCGCCACGCTCGAACACCGCACCGTCGCTTAAAATGCGGCTCTCGCCGCCGCCGCCCTCGGGTCGTTTCCACGCGTCCCGACGAAATTTCACCGAATCGAGTCTCTCGACGGCCGCAGTAATGCGGTCCTGCAGCTCATTCAGGTAGCTTAAGACCGCGGATGCGTCTGCCGAGTCGCTCGTTGGCATTCGCCCTTACGCCTTCTTTTTTGCGGGCCTCTTTTTGGCCGCGGGCTTCGCCGTACCTTTGGCCGTAGGCTTCGCCTTGGGCGCTGCAGCCGGCTTCGCGGGCGCCTCCTGTTTATTGACGGCCGCCTTCTTGCCCTTGGCGGCAAGTTTCATCGGGGCCGGGCCCGAGGCGGCGGCGCCAGCTGCCGGTGCGCCCTTCGGTTTCGCATCTTTGCCGGCGGCCTTCGGCGCAAACTTCGAGCCCTTTCCGCCCCTGCGTCCCCACTTGCCGCGTTCAGGCGCTGCCGCCAGCAAGGCTTGGCACTCCGCCAAGTTCAGGCTCTTCGGATCCTTATCCTTCGGAATCTTCGCGTTGCGCGCCTTGTCGGTGATATAGGGCCCGTAGCGTCCGTTCAGGACCTGGATTCCGGCATCCGGAAAATCCAGAATCAGCCGGTTGGCATCCGCAATTTCCTTTTCCCGAATCACTTCGAGCGCGCGCTCCGGCGTGATTTCATACGGGTCGTCGGTCTTCAAGGAAACGTACTTGGCGCCGTACTTCACGTAGGGGCCGAAGCGGCCGACATTGGTGGTGATTTCCTCACCGCTCGCGGTGGTGCCAAGCTTGCGCGGCAGCTTGAACAGCTCCATCGCTTGTTCATGCGTGATCTGGTCCATCTTTTGTCCCGGGCGCAGGCCCGCGAACCGAGG